>NZ_JACJEV010000100.1:0-551 GCF_014164235.1 Pseudoalteromonas sp. SG44-17
GAACTACTATTTGATGATGACGACAATGAGCCAAAAGTTATTTTACAAACCCTTGCCAGTGAACATTACTTTGAGCTAAACGCCAAACAGTCTGGCCGCCAATTCATAGAATGGATAAGCCAACTAGGCACTATAAACTTGCACGCAGGAAAAGACCTCTGCCTAGAAACCGAGCAAAACAATGTACAGTTTGTGATAAAGAACAATCAATTTATTGATGTTAAAAATGAACTCAAACAACAAACTAACAACGGCAATATCAATTACCAAAGTGCCGGCAACATCGCGTTCACAGGTAAAAAAATCGATGTTAAAGCTGACCAAGAGCTGTCATTAATTTCGGGGCGTGCGGTTAAAATAAACGCGCAAAGTGATATTTTACTAAAGACTAATAACAGTGATTTAAAGCTCAACGTACCAAATGGCTCAACGTTTTTACAAACCAGTAAGTCAATTAACATCACAGGCTCTGGGCAAGGCGATTTAATCATTCATAACGCCGGCGGCGAAATTAAACTCGATAGCCAAGGCAACGCCACCATCATCGCTAC
>NZ_JACJEV010000101.1:0-514 GCF_014164235.1 Pseudoalteromonas sp. SG44-17
TTAAAGCTGCTGACATCAAACTCACTACCACTGATAGTCCATGCCCCAGAGCCATCAGCCGTCACAGTACGCGATTGGTTATTCGAACCATCGCTGATAGTCACACTGACACTGGCATTGGCTTCTGCGCCAGAGCCGGTGATCAATACACTGCCATCTTCTACAGCATTGATCCGACCATCAACCTCAATCGGGGTGGCGATCGTCAAGGCACTCGGTGCTGCGTTATCTAAAATCACCGCGGTGCTGGCTGCGCTTGAAGTATTACCCGCCGCATCGCTTTGTGTGGCGCTGACGGTGAGCGTGCCATCATTAAAGCTGCTGACATCAAACTCACTACCACTGATAGTCCATGCCCCAGAGCCATCGGCTGTCACGGTGCGCGATTGGTTATTCGCGCCATCGCTGATAGTTACACTGACACTGGCATTGGCTTCTGCCCCGGAGCCGGTGATCAATACACTGCCATCTTCTACAGCATTGATCCGGCCATCAACCTCAATCGGGGTGGCAA
>NZ_JACJEV010000102.1:0-472 GCF_014164235.1 Pseudoalteromonas sp. SG44-17
GATAAATACAGTGATAACAAGGCGTAAATTTTGACATGTAGTTGTTCTACTTGAAAAAATTATAACGCAGTTAGCGCTTTATTTAGCTCGCTAGAATGGTTAAATATTTAAGTCGATTGGTATAAGTATCCATACTCAAATTGCTTTAAAGGTAGATTCCCTGGGATGTGAAGGAGCGTTTGTTTGATAAATAGGGATACACATGCCGTGGAGCATAGGATTGCAAGAGCGGTCACTAGTGAGTTCGGCATGGGGTCTTGGCTTGGTGTTTTAACTTTGTTCCAGACGTAAAAAAGCCGCTTCATTTCTGAAGCGGCTTTCTCAATTTGGAGCTTGGCGATGTCGTGGTGCCCACAGCGGTAGAGAGCCACATAGCAAATGTATAGAGTCGGCATTAGGCGCTTATTCTTTTCCTTTTACCTGATGCCTTTTACCTTTCACCTGCATTTTCACTTTCCTGCAGACAACAAAA
>NZ_JACJEV010000103.1:0-459 GCF_014164235.1 Pseudoalteromonas sp. SG44-17
GAACTCAGTAGTGAAACGAAACAGCGCCGATGATAGTGTAGCATTTGCTATGTGAAAGTAGGACATTGCCAGGCTCCAAATAAGAGAAACCCGTTACAGCGATGTGACGGGTTTTTTGTTGTCTGTAGGAAAGTAAAACCCCAAAGGCAAGAGCCCGTACCGAACTCAGTAGTGGCCGCTCCGGCACAAAGATAGTGTCGCATTTGCTATGTGGCTCTCTACCGCTGTGGGCACTACGACATCACCAGGCTCCAAATTGAGAAAGCCCGACTAGCAATAGTCGGGCTTTTTTACGTCTGGAATAAAGTAAAAAGAAGGTTCGAAGTGAAAGGTAATACCAATCTGCCAAATTATGTGATCTAATTAGCACACTGATACTTATCTACTTTTACTAAATTGAACTTAGAAAAATCCAAGCAACTTTTAGCTTTATCACGTAAAGAGCCTAATGCAAGAAAG
>NZ_JACJEV010000104.1:0-443 GCF_014164235.1 Pseudoalteromonas sp. SG44-17
TTCGCGCCATCGCTGATAGTTACACTGACACTGGCATTGGCTTCTGCCCCGGAGCCGGTGATCAATACACTGCCATCTTCTACAGCATTGATCCGGCCATCAACCTCAATCGGGGTGGCAATCGTTAAGGCATTCGGTGCTGCGTTATCTAAAATCACTGAGGTGCTGGCTGCACTTGAGGTGTTACCCGCCGCATCACTTTGTGTGGCGCTGACGGTGAGCGTGCCGTTATTAAAGCTGCTGACATCAAACTCACTACCACTGATAGTCCATGCCCCAGAGCCATCAGCCGTCACAGTAAGCGATTGGTTATTCCCGCCATCGCTGATAGTCACACTGACACTGGCATTGGCTTCCGCCCCAGAGCCGGTGATCAATACACTGTCATCTTCTACGGCATTGATCCGGCCATCAACCTCAATCGGGGTCGTTATGGTCAAGGC
>NZ_JACJEV010000105.1:0-437 GCF_014164235.1 Pseudoalteromonas sp. SG44-17
GCCTTGACCATAACGACCCCGATTGAGGTTGATGGCCGGATCAATGCCGTAGAAGATGACAGTGTATTGATCACCGGCTCTGGGGCGGAAGCCAATGCCAGTGTCAGTGTGACTATCAGCGATGGTTCGAATAACCAATCGCGTACTGTGACGGCTGATGGCTCTGGGGCATGGACTATCAGTGGTAGTGAGTTTGATGTCAGCAGCTTTAACGATGGCATGCTCACCGTCAGCGCCACACAATCGGATACAGCGGGCAATACTTCAAGTGCAGCCAGCACCTCAGTGATTTTAGATAACGCAGCACCGAATGCCTTGACCATAACGACCCCGATTGAGGTTGATGGCCGGATCAATGCCGTAGAAGATGACAGTGTATTGATCACCGGCTCTGGGGCGGAAGCCAATGCCAGTGTCAGTGTGACTATCAGCGATGG
>NZ_JACJEV010000106.1:0-413 GCF_014164235.1 Pseudoalteromonas sp. SG44-17
AGGGCCGTTGAAGACTACAACGTTGATAGGCAAGATGTGGAAGCATAGTGATATGTTAAGCTAACTTGTACTAATTACCCGTGAGGCTTAACCATACAACGCCAAACGCGTTTTATGTGATAGTTAATAGCGCAAGAAGTTAATAGACTAAAGTAGATTTACTGAAAACTTTTATTATCAGAATTCCAAATTTATAAGGTGACTCTTAGCGCGTAGCGTTAAAGTTGAGGCACCTTGCGCAAAGGAAATGTAAGCACTACGTGCTTTGTCATTACTCCTTCGCACCCTATTTGCTTGGTAACAATAGCGTTTTGGACCCACCTGACCCCATGCCGAACTCAGTAGTGAAACGAAACAGCGCCGATGATAGTGTAGCATTTGCTATGTGAAAGTAGGACATTGCCAGGCTCCAA
>NZ_JACJEV010000107.1:0-388 GCF_014164235.1 Pseudoalteromonas sp. SG44-17
CGCGCTTACTAGCACCCATGGCGAGCGTGATGACAGTGATGAGCCGTTATATCAAATAATGCCACTGCACAGCAAAATAGCCCTTGAGCAACAACTCGGTAAATGGCAAAACTCATTAAGCTGGCAGTGGGTAGATAGTAAAACGCGTGTAGATCCGCGTCGTATTGAAAATCTATCAGCCAACTATAGCTTAGTGAATTTAGCAACCAAGGCGAGATGGGATAAGCTAACAGTTAAGTTAGCAATTACTAATTTACTTGATCAGTATTATCAACAGCCGTTAGGCGGAGTCAGTATTGCTGATTTTAAAACAGATATGAGCCAAGGCTTCAGCCAATTAGCAGGACAAGGTCGCTCGGTTAATGCCGGTATCAGCTACGCATTTTAA
>NZ_JACJEV010000108.1:0-349 GCF_014164235.1 Pseudoalteromonas sp. SG44-17
AGCAAACGCTCTATTATAGGTAAGCAGTGTGTTTTATCTTTTTCCATAAAGGTAAACGTTAAACCCATAAAATATTTATCAAATTTTAAAGCGTATACCAAGTAAGAAGTGACTTCAGTTTCGCCTTTCCAAACGCCTTGCATTAATTGTTCTTTAACAATACCAATAGGGAGGTTTCGTTCATTTTCAACTCCAACCCGTTTATACCATGGCATATGTTTCATTAATGCTTCATACCTACCTGTCGCAAATGAGTCTAATGTATTTTCGTCACTTTGGTACACAGTACCAGCACACTCCAGACCTTCATCATGGGTGATTAATGATAAGCGTTGCTCACTCTCATTTA
>NZ_JACJEV010000109.1:0-320 GCF_014164235.1 Pseudoalteromonas sp. SG44-17
ACAATAGCGTTTTGGACCCACCTGACCCCATGCCGAACTCAGTAGTGAAACGAAACAGCGCCGATGATAGTGTAGCATTTGCTATGTGAAAGTAGGACATTGCCAGGCTCCAAATTGAGAAAGCCGCTTCAGAAATGAAGCGGCTTTTTTACGTCTGTAGGAAAGCTAATGGCTTTGAGCTGTCAGCAGCGCAGTGTTATACCAATCGACTTAAATATTTAACCATTCTAGCGAGCTAAATAAAGCGCTAACTGCGTTATAATTTTTTCAAGTAGAACAACTACATGTCAAAATTTACGCCTTGTTATCACTGTATTTAT
>NZ_JACJEV010000010.1:0-147556 GCF_014164235.1 Pseudoalteromonas sp. SG44-17
GTCAACACTTAGTTTTAAACTTTCTTGCGAATATTTAAAACCGAAGTTTTATTTAACTCTCTGAGTTGTTCGTGCCTCGCTATGCGTTGGCGTTTCCCGTCTCAGTGGGGTCGCATTATAGGGAGATCCAAAAACAGATCAACACTTTTTTTGATCTTTTTTGATTTAATTGACTGTTCGAACAAATTTAGTGCATAAAGGTGGTTTTTAATACAATAAAAGGGCTTTTACAGCCCTTTTGTTACTTAACAATAAACTTCCAACCAGCTTTTGCTTGCTGTTTAGACTCTTGTTGGAGCTCACTTGCCATTAGCGGGTGCGCTTTTAGCCAATCATTTTCAAATATTAGTGTTAGAGCGTCATTATTAACAGTTAATACTAATTTTGGTAATACATCATCTTGGCGACGCATTGATAAGATCACTGCGATCCTAAGCAACCGTGTTACATACTGAGTAAGCTGAGCATGGCAGCCTAAATACTCAAAAACATTCTTTTGCAGATCTGAACGATGTGCATTCGCTACAGCCGCAATAATTTTATGCTCCGATTGTGAAAAGCCTGGCATATCGGTGTTTTCTAAAATATAAGCGGTGTGCTTTTGATATTGCTTATACTCAATTAACAAACCAATCTCATGCAATTGCGCAATCGCTTTTAGTAAAGGCAGGCCACTATTGTTGAATAGTGGCCACTGCTCGCTGACTTGAGCTGCGAGGTGACTGGCGAGTTCTGCAACTCGGTTCGCTTGTTTTTGATCGACATGATAACGGCTCATCAGGCCATCAACAGTGCGCTTTCGAATATCATGATTATGAAACTCAGGGATCATGCTATAAAGCACACCTTCACGAAGTGCGCCTCCTGCTAATCCCATTTTATCAATTTCAAGCGCTTCGAATAAAGCAATTAAAATAGCGAGCCCTGACACAAAAACTAAACGTCTTTCTTCACTAAGCCCAGGTAAATCTAGCTCAGCGATGGTCTCATAGGCGATCGATTGCTTTTTAATTTTATTGAGTTTATCTAAACTCAGTGTTTCATCGAGTGATTGTGCCACCATAATTTCTTGGATAGCTTGTACAGTACCCGATGCACCTGATGCAATCTCCCAACCCGCCACTTTATAACTTGGCGCTATATCATCAATAACTACTCGTGCGGCTTTAATAGCAGCATTGAAATTAGCGTCATTGAGTTTACAGTCTTTAAAGTAACGTTCTAGGTAGGTAACACAGCCCATGTTTAGGCTTTTATAATGTAGTGCGTCGAATCCCTTACCTATAACTACCTCAGTACTGGCACCGCCAATATCTATTACTAGTTGGCGACCACTACATGAAGATGTATGCGCAACGCCTTTATAAATAGTGCGCGCTTCTAGCTCACCACTAATGACATTAATTTTATGCGCAAGGATTTGCTCGGCTTTGATTTTAAATTCATCAGCATTCGTTGCTAAGCGCAAAGTAGCGGTGGCAACAATAGTAATGTTGTTTTTAGGGATATCTTGAAGACGCTCTGCAAATAGTGCGAGACATTCCCAGCCTCGTTGCATTGCTTCTGTGCTCAGTAAATTATCATCATTTAGCCCTGCGGCTAATCTGACTTTGCGTTTAACTCGGCCTATTGTTTGTAAGCCGCCAGCAATTGACTTAGCGATCAACATGTGAAAACTGTTAGATCCTAAATCAATTACTGCATAAACATTTTTTTGCGGTTTAAGTTGCCCCACCGTTCAAAAACCTCTAGTTACTACTACGACTATAACGACGGTCGCAATTACGACCGTGCTTTTTGGTAACTATTGTTTGGTCTACGTCCGCTGTTGTTACTACGACTACGTGGGCCTGTTGAATAATTACGCTTTCTTTGAATAGTAGGCTTAGTTAAATCATCAAGCAATGCACTTTTATCATAATGTGATAAAGGAATGCTGTGCTCTATGTATTCTTCAATTTCATGAAGATTATATGCGTACTGCTCACATGCAAAACTAATTGCCTTACCTGATGCCCCAGCGCGTGCTGTACGGCCAATACGATGAACATAATCTTCACAATCATCTGGTAAGTCGAAGTTAAATACATGACTCACTTCAGGGATATGTAAGCCACGAGCAGCAACATCTGTTGCCACAAGGAAGTCTAAATCACCTTTAGAGAATTGCGCTAAAATTGATTGGCGTTTTTTCTGATTTACGTCACCAGTGAGCATTCCCACCCGGTGTCCATCAGACTTTAACCATGCATAAACCGTTTCACAGCTATGTTTAGTATTTGCAAACACAATGGCTTTCTCAGGCCATTCTTCTTCAATCAAAGTTAATAACAGCTTAACTTTATCTTCTTGAGAAGGATGAAATAACTCTTCAACAATGCGCTTGCCAGTTTTCACATCAGGTTCAATTTGTACATGCTCTGGGTTTGTCATGTGCTCAAACGCCAGTTCTTGAACGCGATACGATAACGTTGCTGAAAATAATAAATTAAGGCGTTGTGATGTATCCGGCATACGGCGGAACATATAGCGAATGTCTTTTATGAAACCCAAATCAAACATACGATCGGCTTCATCAAGTACCACTACTTCGATTTCATTGAGGGTGTAACACCCTTGTTTATATAAATCGATTAAGCGCCCTGTGGTGCCAATTAAAATATCAACGCCTTTTTCTAATTGTGCACGTTGTTTTTCGTAATCTTCGCCACCATATACTAAACCTAAGTTAAGATTACAGTGTGGCGCTAAAATTTTTGCATCTTTGTGGATCTGAATCGCAAGCTCCCGAGTAGGGGCCATGATCAGGGCTCTTGGATGTTTACTAGGTGCTTTGCTAGATTGTAATAACCGATGGCACGTGGCAGTTAAAAACGCCAACGTTTTGCCTGTACCTGTTTGTGCTTGACCCGCAATGTCGCGGCCATCACAAATAAAAGGTAGGCATTTAGCTTGTATGGGTGTGCAATATTCAAACCCACTTTCGGTTAACCCGGCAACCACTTCCGGTGCAATAGCAAAGTCTGAAAACTTTTTATCGGTCAAATGTGTCTTAGTCATAGCGTTTAAGCATAACGTTTAAACTTGCAATAAGAAACAAGAGTGTTTAAATACGCATTAAATAATTCGCCTAACTTATCGGAGAGCGCAATGAGCGAGAAAATTATTCAATTAACTGACGATGGCTTTGAAGCTGACGTTTTACAATCAGACAAGCCTGTATTAGTTGATTTTTGGGCAGAATGGTGTGGACCGTGTAAAATGATCGCGCCAATTCTTAATGAAGTGGCAGAAGAGTTTGATGGCCGTGTTGTAATCGGTAAATTAAACATTGACCAAAATGCGGGCACACCACCTAAATTTGGTATTCGTGGTATCCCTACGTTACTTCTTTTCAAAGAAGGCCAAGTTGCGGCAACTAAAGTGGGTGCACTTTCTAAAACTCAACTTGTTGAGTTTTTAGAAAACAACATCTAAAAATATGCCTAAAAAAAAGGGCAACTGCCCTTTTTTTTAATTTTTTTTGTATAAAGACTGGACGCCTAGCGAATGACCTGCTAGTTTATAAAGCCAACTAATCCTTAGTTTACCAACAAACCTCTCTCACTAATCAATATCGATTATATGAGCATGATAACTGTAATAAAGAACCCACCAATATGCATTTACGCGAATTAAAAGACAAGTCGATCAAAGAACTTGTAGACTTAGCTGAGTCCATGGGGCTCGAAAACGTAGCCCGCTTAAGAAAGCAAGATATTATCTTTGCTATCCTTAAAGCCCACGCCAAAAGTGGAGAGAACATTTTTGGCGGTGGTGTATTAGAAATCTTACAGGATGGTTTTGGTTTCTTAAGATCATCAGAAGCCTCTTACCTTGCTGGTCCTGATGACATTTATATATCACCTAGCCAAATTCGTCGTTTTAGTATGCGTACTGGTGATTCTATAATGGGTCTCATACGTCCACCTAAAGACGGTGAACGTTACTTTGCATTACTAAAAGTAAACGAAGTAAATTTTGATAAACCTGAAAACTCTCGCACGAAAATTCTTTTTGAAAACCTTACCCCGCTACATGCAAACGAACGTTTACGTATGGAACGCGGTAATGGTAGCACCGAAGATATTACTGCTCGAGTACTTGATTTAGCCTCACCAATTGGCCGTGGTCAACGTGGTTTATTAGTAGCACCGCCTAAAGCGGGTAAAACAATGCTACTACAAAATATTGCGCAATCGATTACCCATAACCACCCAGATGCGACATTGATGGTACTACTTATCGATGAGCGTCCAGAAGAAGTTACTGAGATGCAACGCCTAGTAAAAGGTGAAGTTATTGCATCAACGTTTGATGAACCAGCAAGCCGTCACGTACAAGTTGCTGAAATGGTAATTGAAAAAGCAAAACGTTTAGTTGAGCACAAAAAAGATGTAATCATCTTACTGGATTCAATCACACGTTTAGCACGTGCTTATAACACGGTAATTCCTTCATCAGGTAAAGTACTTACTGGTGGTGTTGATGCTAACGCCCTGCATAAACCAAAGCGTTTCTTTGGTGCTGCGCGTAACGTTGAAGAAGGCGGTAGTTTAACTATTATCGCAACTGCGCTTATCGATACCGGCTCTAAGATGGATGAAGTTATCTACGAAGAGTTTAAAGGTACTGGTAATATGGAATTACACTTAAATCGTAAGATTGCTGAAAAACGTGTATTCCCTGCAATCGACTTTAACCGCTCAGGTACCCGTCGCGAAGAGCTACTGACTAAACCTGATGAACTACAAAAAATGTGGATTTTACGCAAAATAGTTCATGAAATGTCTGAAATTGATGCCATGGAGTTTTTAATTGATAAACTCTCTATGAGCAAAACCAATGATGAATTTTTTGATTCGATGAAGCGTCAATAATTCTCTTTACTAGATTCTAAAATGCCTGTTAATACAGGCATTTTTTTTGCCTATCCCTAAATCTCACTCCTATTATAAATTTTTTTTATTAATCTCTTTGCTCTGTTTCCTATAGACGAAAATCAGACTGCGCAGTATTGAGTAAATATTAAAACTGCGATTATTTAAATCTAGCACGCAGTAATGCCACTCAATAAAACGCTCAACTCGCCTTATTGGTTAGTAGTAACTTATAGCCTTAATGTAACGACCCATTAAGCTTATATATCGCTCTTTTAAGTCAGCTGTTGTGATAGCTGCTTAATCAAATCATCTACTAATTCTTTTACGTCTGCATCACTACTGGGGTTATGTTTTTGTGATAAGAGTGATTTATCTAAGCACATCGCTGCATTAGCTACATCAGTTAATGAAAATATCTGTGCGGCACCAAGGATACGATGGCTATCTTGCTGTAATGCAATATAGTCCTTTGCTGCAAGGTGCTGTGTAAGTGACGCTATTTCATCATCAAAGCTGGCAATAAAACTCGTCACTAAATCGCTAATATCAGGATTAGCTAAAGGTAGCGTGCTGGTACTATTTAAATGCGCTGCGAGTGCCTGATAAAACGCTTCTTTTTCTATTGGCTTACTTAAATAGCCAGTAAATCCCATCGCTAAGTAATTATCTATTTCATGACTCATTGCATTAGCTGTTAACGCAAAAATAGGTTTATTAAAACCACACTTATGTAACAGTTCAAATGCACTAAGGCCATCCATTACTGGCATCTGTATATCTAATAAAACAACATCTGGAAATTCACTGAGGCACTGTTCAACTGCTTGCTCACCATTACTTACTGAGATCACTTCAAGGCCAATCGACTTTAAAAAGCGCGTTATTAGTCTACGATTGTCGGGATGATCTTCTGCTAATAATACTCGCCCAACTAGACCTTTAGTTGCAGCTGGTTTTGAGTTGTCGGTAGCAATAAGGGTTGGCGCATACTCTTTACATGGCACATTAAAAATAAACTCACTGCCTTTACCATGCTCACTTTCAACACTAATATAACCCCCCATCATAATTGCTAATTGCTGGGAAAGACTCAAACCAAGTCCTGAACCACCGAACCTGCGGGTGATGGTATTATCGCCTTGTTGAAAACATTCAAAAATGTTTTTTATTTGCTCTGTATTCATACCAATCCCCGTATCAATCACTTTAAAGCATACGCCTTGTTCGGTGTGATTAATATCCAGAGTAACACTGCCGTGCTCGGTAAATTTGATCGCATTAGTCAGTAGGTTTATTAGTATTTGCTTAACGCGGATCATATCTAACTTAGTCCAATAACTCGAGCCTAAGTGATTTTCTAATAGCAGCGTTAAACCTTTACTTTTAGCCTGCATACTTGACATAGCATAAACATCATTAACAAGCTCCACGAGGTCAAACTCGCTAACATGTAAATCTAAACGGTTTGCTTCTATCTTACTAATATCGAGCACATCATTAATCAAATCTTTTAAATGATCGCTATGTTTTTTAATAACTAACAATTCTGTTTGTAATTGCTGGGGCTGATATAAACCATGCAATAAGTCGTCTGTTTGCCCTAAAATAGCGGTAAGTGGTGTGCGTATTTCATGGCTGATATTAGCCAAAAACTGGCTCTTAACTTGATTCGCGGCACGTAGCTCTTGTGCCACATATTGTAATTCTTGAGTACGTTGCTCAACTTTTTGCTCTAATTGGGCTTTAGCCTTTTTTTCGATTGCACGGCGATATAATACAACTGCACAGATCAATACCAACATCAGCACAATAGACAGTAAAATAGTTAACTGTGAACGTTTTTCAATCTTTAATTCTTGTAGGCTACGCTCTTGTTTAAGCTGTTTAATTTCTTGGTTTAACTGGTTCGACTGAAACTGAGACTGAAATACATTTAACGCTTTCATGACCTCTTCACTGGTTATGCTACGTTGATAATCAACAAACTGTTGGTGCAGATGAATAGCCCGCTTATAGTCACCGGCACCAGCGCTTAATAACGCCTCGATACCTAAGCCGTCTTTAATACGCAATTCATCTTTATATTCTTTGGCTAGTGATATTGATTGTTGTAAATTTTGCTCCGCAATATCAATATCCCCCATCACTAATTGCACTTTAGCTAAAACATGTAAAGAAGCTAACCGTAAGGATTGATTATCTATCTGCTGAGCGTATTTTTGAGCTGCTTGTGCGTGATACAAAGCAGCATCCAACTCATCGATTTTTAAATTTATGTTAGCTAAGTTGGTATGCTGTACAGATAACTGATAGGCATCATTTACACTTTGATAATAGCGTAAAGCGAGCTGGTAATAGTGCAACGCTAATTGATTTTGACCCGACTCAGTATAAGCAACACCCATATTGCCATAGGAACGAGCAATCCCCTCTTCATCACCCAATTGCTGAAATACATCGAGCACTTCGCGATAAATTTCGAGTGCCGAATCATAGCTAGATAAACGAATATAGATGCCCGCAATATTATGAAGAATATCAGCTTTGTCTTGCGCGCTACCATCTATTTCATAAAGTGCTTTTGCCTGCTGGTAATGATCTAAAGCA
Source organism: Pseudoalteromonas sp. SG44-17 (assembly GCF_014164235.1). Lineage (NCBI taxonomy): Bacteria > Pseudomonadati > Pseudomonadota > Gammaproteobacteria > Alteromonadales > Pseudoalteromonadaceae > Pseudoalteromonas > Pseudoalteromonas sp. SG44-17. The sequence continues at coordinate 7,530 of NZ_JACJEV010000010.1, forward strand.
AGCTCCATGTTGTGCATATTAAAATATGCAAGGCCAATATTACTTAGCAAGTTGGCTTGTTTTAATGGACTCTTTAAACGTACCGCTAAGTTTAACGCACGGCTGTAATCAATAATGGCTTGTTGTAATAAACCTTGAAAATATTGCACCACGCCCTGCATTTTTATTGCTCGAAAATGTAACTCAGGCAGATTTTCAAATGTACTATGCTGCTCAAGCAACTGATAATAATGCAATGCTTGGGGATAATTACTCAACTCAAACGCACGCTCAGCTAAACCAGAATAAATAGCAACTTGTTGCTGATTTGATAATTGTCTAGACAGTAACTGGGTTGCTAACAGCTGCTTTTCAGACCATTCATCCGTAACTTTAAATTGTTCAAAAAGTGCTACTTGTTGTTGAGCATTACCTGATTGAGAAAAAACGCCAAGCATACTAATAGAGCAAATAAATAATAGGCGCTTAAACTGACCCAGCATAATTTTTTCCTTGGAATTTTGTTAGCAGTAGAAGCTATGATAGTTTAGTCAAGATACACCAATAACTAGACTGTAAACAATGCTTAACCCACTGATTGATGAGATTTTCGAGTTAATTTTAACGAAGCACATTTGGAAGGTTCACACTTTAGCGTTGGAATTATCTAAGCGAGGTGTAGTTAATAACTTAGATACAGATCCATACCGTGATCTGTTTAAGCGTAACTTTTTAATTATGAATGCACTTTATCAACTGCAACAACAACTGTTGCCAAATCAATATTTATTGGTAGCCAGTTTACATATAGAGCTCACCGATAATCCAGATAAGGTAACTATTGCAGCGCATGACTCATTACAAACGTACTATCTAGATTGGCAAAATTACGATGCTTCGATAACAGAAGTTAAATCACTGTTAGATGACTTTTGGCGTACTTTTCGTGCATCACCAACAATAAATACGCTTGATCAACAACAACGCCAGACATTATTAAAGCGCTGGGAATTACCTGACGATTTTTCTATGCAGGCATTGCAAAAGCGCTGGCGGCAGTTGGCAACACAATATCATCCAGATAAACAACATGGTAATGCAGAGCAGTTTAAACAGTTAAAAAATGAATATGAGCAGCTTAGAGCAAGCTGCTCAAAAACATCATAAGCAATAATTAACGAGTTAAACGACGGGCACGAATTTTACGCCCTTTAATATTACCTTCCGTTAATTTTCGTAGCGCGGGCTTTGAGCTATTACGTTCGACAGCCACAAAAGCCACATTATCAAGCACATTAATTTTACCGACTTGACGTCCGGCAACACCATCTTTACCGGTTAATGCACCTAAAATATCACCTGCGCGTACCTTTTGCTTTTTACCTGAATCGATCATTAGTGTCACCATTTGTGGTTTGTATGGTGGCTTTTCAAGTAGGCTAAACGGCGGTAATTGTTCTGGTAAAAAATCACATTCATAATGGTCACCAATTTGTGCCACTTTGAATTGTTCTGCATCGCCATAAATAGAGCATGCAATGCCTTTTTTACCAGCACGACCAGTTCGACCAATACGGTGTACGTGGGTTTGTGGGTCATGGGCAAGGTGGTAGTTAATCACCATATCCATATCATCGATGTCTAAACCGCGAGCGGCTACATCAGTGGCCACTAAAATCGAGGCGCTTTTATTAGCAAAGTGGATCAAGGTGCGCTCACGATCTCGCTGCTCTAAATCACCATGCAATGACACGGCACTGAAGCCTTCATCAGCTAAATCATCACACACCTGTTGAGTTTCGACCTTGGTATTACAAAACACCACACAACTTTCTGGTTGAAACTTCAGCAGCAACAATTTTAATGTATTAAAACGTTGTTTGTTATTATCCATTTTATAAAAGTACTGTTTAATAGTACTTTTTTCTTGCTCTTCTTCAACCTTCACCATAACAGGATTGCTTAATACACGCTTGGCAATCGCTTCTATTGCGCGCGGAAAAGTGGCGCTAAATAATAAAGTTTGACGCTGTTTTGGAATACGCTCAATAATTGCATCCAAAGTGTCTTGAAAGCCCATATCAAGCATTTGATCGGCTTCATCAAGTACTAGCGTGTCTACATCATCTAAACGTAGCGTACCTTTGCGAATATGATCATCTACACGCCCAGGTGTGCCAACAATAATATGTGCACCATGCTCTAGTGAACCAATTTGTGGACCAATCGACACGCCACCACATAGAGTTAATATTTTTATATTGTGAATACCACGCGCTAATTTACGCATTTCCACAGCTACTTGCTCAGCCAACTCACGGGTTGGACAAAGCACTAAAGACTGTATACGAAAACGCTTAACATTAAGCTTGGCCAACACACCTAAACTAAATGCGGCAGTTTTACCTGAGCCAGTTTTAGCTTGTGCAATGATGTCTTTACCTTCAAGCACTGGCGGCAGGCTTTGCGCCTGTACAGCGGTCATTTGGGTGTAACCTAAAGTCGATAAGTTATCGACCAAACCTGATGGTAAAGCGAGTGATGAAAAAGCTGTAGCGGTCAAAGTAATTTCCAGTGCAATAAGTAAACATGAAAAGCCGCTGCAGATGCCCGACTTAGTTATGCTGCATAATAGCAGAATATACAAATTGCTACCATTAAGCTGACCATATTCTCAATAAACATTCACCATAACATCGCCACCGATAGGCATTTATCTCATCTACTTTTGTTGCTCAGTATTAAATGCTTTAATAACTCTCACTTGAAAATATAACCAGGTCAATAATGAAAAAAATCATCACCGGATTACTGCTCGCCGGCAGCTTTTTAGCCAATGCCGCCGAGCCTGAATTTACCGCAAAGCAACTTCAGCAAGTCACCGAACTAAGAACTAATGCCAGTAACAGCGAGTTAAGCTATCAATTGCTTGAATCGCTTACTACTGAAATAGGACCTCGCTTACCTGGCACAGAAAACGATAAAAAAGCCGTTGCGTGGGCCCAAGCTAAATTTAAAGAGCTTGGTTTTGATAAAGTATGGCTAGAAGAAGCAACCTTTCCTGAATGGCGCCGTTTTAGTGAAAGTGGCAAAATTTTAACGCCAAGCGAGCAACCTTTGCACCTAACAGCATTAGGCCACAGCGTTAGCACACCGAAAGATGGCATTACCGCTGAAGTCGTATTATTTGAAACGCTTGATGAACTTATCGCAGCACCAGCAAACAGCTTAAAAGGTAAAATAGCTTATATAAATTACCATATGAACCGTCATATTGATGGCAATGGTTATGGTCCTGCTGTTCGTGCTCGTTCAACAGGTTCAGTTGAGGCTGCAAAAAAAGGCGCGATTGGTTATATGATGCGTTCTGTTAGCACCGCACACCACCGCTTTGCTCATACCGGTGGCAGTCACTATCAAGAAGGTGTTACGAAAATCCCTAATGTGACCATTGCTAATCCTGATGCAGATCAGCTAGCTCGCTTAGTTGCACTAGGTAAAAATGTTACCGTAAATATCAATGTGCAAACTGAAGATCGCGGCCAAGGTACTGGCTATAACGTGATTGGTCAGTTCAATGGCACACAAAACCCTGAACAGTACGTACTGATTGGCGGTCATTTAGATTCTTGGGATTTAGGCACTGGCGCACTTGATGATGGTGCAGGCGTTGCGTTAACCATGGCTGCTGCCAAACATATTAGTGAAATAAAACGTCCTAAACGCAGTATTCGTGTAGTGTTATTTGCCGCTGAAGAGCTAGGATTATGGGGCGCTAAAGCTTATTTTAAAAAGCATGCAAATGAACTTGATAAAATTGTTGCCGCCGCTGAATCTGACTTTGGTGCTGATGTAGTGTATGGCTTTGAATCGAATGTCTCTGCAGCCTCGTTGCCAGTAGTGCGTGCAATAGCCAAGCAACTTGCGCCGCTAAATGTTGAATACATAGGTAAAAATAGCGCTAATGGTGGGCCTGATTTAATTCCATTTAAAAATGCCACCAGCGCGCCAATTTTTGAGCTGCACCAAGACGGTACTGATTACTTTGACTACCATCACACTGCTGATGATACGCTTGATAAGATCGATCCGGCTAAACTTAAGCAAAATACCGCAGCATATGCTGTATTTGCGTTTATGGCAGCTGATGCTAAAACTACAATTAAAGCAAAGCCTGTAGCGAGTAAATAAGCTAACCAAACATACTTTATTACAATTTTTTACTTTGCATCTAACCCTCCTTGTTTTAATTTAACGTAAAACAAGGAAGGGGAAAAAAGGCCATATGCTACTATTCAATACCAGCGATTCATTGTCGTTTTTCAGCCAAACAAAAACCTGCCCATACTGTCATCACGATGACTATCGACTACAAAACCACAGCCGCTTTTTGCGTTTTTCAATTGTCCCTATGCTGCCATTAGCATGGCATTACCAATACCAGTGTAGCCATTGTCAGCACAATGTGCAGCTTTCAATTATGCAACTGCCATGGTTAGAAAAGCTTTCTTTGATCAAATATTTTATAGGCTCGATATTACTTATCTGGTTATCAATTTACTTCTATACACAACATCTTGATGAGCTAAAAGCCAAGCAAGCAATACTCAGCCAGCCACAAGCATTCGATACTTACTTGGTACATGCTGATAAGTTTTCTAACGAACCATTGCGCCCTGAAAACCTAAAAGTAGCCCAAGTACTCGAGTTTGATGACCAAAATATCACCTTTCAAATCAGCAATTATCGCTATAAACGCGACAGCGGCATTACTATGGCTATGCGTACCAGCTTATTGATACAAAAAGGTTATTTCTCATCAAAAACAATAATTTTACCGCGCAGCGAAGTACAGCGTTTATATGCTGAAGGCGCTATTTATGATGTACTACGCCCTTATGCATATAGCTTATATGGTGGTTTTGTGATGTTCCCACCACGCCCTAAACCGCTATATGAAGGGTTGAAGCTTAATAAAAATAATCAGCAAGGCATCATCTATTACAAAGATGGGTTATTTCCTGAAGCGTTCGAAAGCTTTTTACTCGCCAGCAAAGAAGGCTCACAATGGGGTCAGCTTAATACTGCGCAAATGTATCGTGATGGTGAAGGGGTAGAAAAAGATATCAGCCAAGCTATTTATTGGTATCAACAAGCTGCCAGGCAAAATAACCACAAAGCCAAAGTACAACTCAAAGAGCTGTGCCTTGAGTATTCCTGTTAATATAGCCAAACTACCCACAACAAGTGGATATAAATATGGCAAGCTTTTAGCTTGCCATTTAACACGTAAATACGACTGTTACATTGTTAAGTGTTGGTCTAAAAAGGTCAGCACTTTTTGATAATAACGAGTGCGATGTTCTTGCTTATAAAAACCATGCCCTTCATCTTCAAGCAGTTCATATATATAAGGATGTTTAGCTTTTTTAAGAGCCGCAATCAGTGATTCGGCTTGCTCAATCGGTGCACGCTGATCTTCACCACCATGCACTATCAGCACTGGAGCCTTTAACTTATCAATATTATAGCTAGGTGAAAAAGCCTTTAGTTGCGCTTCATCTGTACCCAAAACATTCTGTAAATAACGTTGGCCACTATCGCGCTCCGCAACATCCCCTTCTTTAAACATTAAGGGCAAATCATAAACGCCAACAACGCCAATCGCACACTTAAACATATCAGGTTCTAAAATCGCACTTTGTAACGCTGAGTATCCACCAAAGCTCGCGCCCATAATGCAGATATTGTTTTTATTAACTGTACCCTGCTCAACTAAATACTTCACACCATCTATAATATCAAATTGAATTTCAGCTCCCCATTTTCGATGCCCAGCATGCTCAAAGTTACGGCCAAAACCACCTGAACCTCTAAAATTAACTTTTAGTACGGCCAAACCACGGCTTGCAAGCAACTGTGCATCAGGGTCGAATCCCCACCAATCGCGCGGGCCATGTGGACCACCATGTGGCATAACCACTAAAGGTAAGTTTTTTTCTATGGTGTTATTCGGTACTGTTAAGTAGCCATAAATAGTTAAACCATCTCGACTGGTATAACTTACAGGCTTGGTCTGCGCCATTTGTTCTGCATCAATCCAACTGCGGGATGCAAACAAAAATCGTAAGTTATTACTTTTGGCATCGAATAAATAATATTGTCCAGGGTTACGATCATTAGAGGCATAAATAATATTAGTGTCGCCATCTTCAGTACTACTAACGAGTTGCACTTGTTCACCAGGTAAAGCGGAGATTAATGATTTTAAACGCATGCTTTTATCTGATTGCCCATCGACAAAAGCATAAGTTGGATAACCTAGTTCGGTTTCAATCGCAAATAGCTCTTTTGATGCTTCATCGACCCATATTTGCTTTGGTGAGACTTTCTCTTCCTTATGAATTAAATCAATTGCTCTGGTTTTTAGATTCAATTTATATAAGCCTTGAGCTTCACCACTTATTGATGCTGTGATATAGACAGCATCACCACTACTATCAAAAGCGTGCAACTCAACATCACTGTAAGTCAAACCAGCTAAATTAAGCGCTTGCCAATCTCCACCTGACTTTTCACGGATATGTATTGTAGGCTTAATGTAATCATCACTGGAAACAGCCACTCTGACATTTCCTTCATGGTCAGTCAAAAAGTTGGCCATACGTGACGGGGAGCGCGTAACTTTACGACGCTTCCCTGAAAAGATATCAACCTCATAAACAACCGTGTGCGGTTCACTACTTGATGTCCACGGGTAAGTCACTATAAGCATTTTATCTTCATCGTGGATTAAAGGATCCAGCAAATAAGAGGTGCCATAAAGTGGTGTGGCCTTTTTGATACGAGAGCCAGTTTGCATTTCGCCAAGATAGCCAACTAAGTACTTAGCTTTTGAGCCATCAGCATTCACGCCATATAATTCCCCATAATATTCAGGGTGATCTTGCCAGCCGCGTAAGTATTCTTTTGCAACTACAACCCGATCATCACTTACCCAATGATAAGCACCAACTTGGGCATTGCTCTCAAAATTAATAGCGTGGTGAATTGTAAATTTTTTAGCATCTAAAATAACTAGCACCTTTTTACCTTCAGGTTGCATAATTACTGCAAGGTAGCTCCCATTAGGAGAGATTTTAACTTGGCTATATTCACTGCTGCGGCTGAAGTCATCGACTGCTGGAGCTGATTGATTTGCATCACTCATGAAGCTGACAACACACAAAGCAATAACAACAATAAACTGCATTATCTTACCCATACAACATCCTTTTATATTTACATTTATATTCATATTTATATTTTTTGCAATTGTACCCAGTAAGATTTTAAATAGATATCCATCCAAATGCTTAAGTAAAGAACGAAGAGTACTTATTTACTTTGATTAAGTTACATTATAACATTGCCGATACATTATAACAAAACACCGGAATGTTAATGATTTTACCTAACTTTAAAACTAGCCTGATCGCATCTATGGTCACCGTACTGTGTGCTTGTAACAGTGAAATTGATGATCTTGCAGATAAAAATGCTGGGCTGGCAGATAACCATGATCATATCGGAATCACCTCAACAGGGCGTTTAGCCATTAGTCATGCTGATACTGCAAACGTATCAATTTTCGATACTGATAATGACACGCTACTTGAAATGTTTAATACTGCAAATATTGTTAGCGGCTTATATGCAAGTCCTAACAATCGTTTTGCGGTACTTATACAACGCGCGGATAACTATGTAGAATTTATTGATGGTGGTTTATACCAAGAAGATCATGATGATCACCTGCATGATTACAAACAACTACCTTCCTTTTCAGGTTTTACATTAACAAATGATAAGCCAACTCATTTTGATATAAGCGAACAGCAAGCGGCACTGTTTTTTGATGGCAATATAGATGCGGGGATCCCAGCAAGCTTTGCTATTTTAACTGATACATCAATTGAAGATGGCGAAATACTTGCAGCTCATAGCTTTACTAATGCCATGCATGGTACAGCGCAAATTCGCGGTGAATCGGTAATAACAACTTATCGCAGCGAAGATATAACTAGCGTGCTGCCAAATTATGTTGAACAACTGCATATTCATGGTGATCACTTTCATCAAGAACAGCGGTTTGCATTGGATTGCCCTGCACTACATGGCAGTGCGCAAAATCACCAGCATATCGCTTTTGGCTGTAGCGATGGTGTATTAGTTATAACTGAAAAAGGTGGTGTGTTTAACGCAGCCAAAGTAGCTAATCTCAACAGCTTTGCTGAAGGTACGCGTATTGGCACAATTAAAGCGAGTGAACACAGCGAACTATTTTTAGGTATTGCACAAAGTAAGCTTTTTTACACCATCGACCCAGCATCAGCTGAAATGACACAGCTTTCATGGCAACAAAATACTGAAAATACCGTATTAGCAAGTGCACTCGATAGGATTACTGGCGAGTTTTATGTGCTTGGAAGTGACGGTTTCTTGTCGGTGCTACATGCTGAAGATGATTGGCAAGTCAGTGCACGCTTTAAAGTACTCGAAAACCCAGCTGGTAACTATGCACTCGCTGCCTCTGCGGCCGACGATACTTTATATATCAGTGATGCAAACAACCAAACAGTATTAAGTATCGACACGCATGAGCAAACGACTAAAACTATTCTTAACCTTGATTTTATCCCTAATCAAATTACCTGGTTAGGTATAGCTGCTGAATCAAAACATGAACACTAATTAATTCAAGCAAATAACTTTCATAGCATTCCCTTGCTAATTCATTGCCAGCAAATTTACTTTGCTGGCTTTTTTGCTTTCATGCTGGCAATTCCATGATGAACCAACACAGCAACCGCACCGGCTAATACACCGAATAAACCATCGAACAGTAAAGGCGCAATAATCTCTCCCAGCGTACCTAAGTTTGCTAGTGCAAACTCAGCAACAGCGGTTTGCCAATGATGCAACACACTAATACCATGCACTAAAATTCCACCACCCACTAAAAACATCGCTACCGTACCTGCAAATGCTAAAAACGCCATTAAGCGTGGTGCTGCGGCTAATAAACCTTTACCTAATAATGCTTTAAAACGGTTTCCTGTTTGCTGTGCTTGGTTAAGCAAATACAAACCAGCATCATCGAGTTTTACAATCCCTGCCACTAACCCATAAACGCCTATGGTCATGATCACCGCAATAACACTTAAGACTAACGCTTGATTTAGTAGACTTGCACCCGCCACGGTGCCTAGAGTGATAACTATTATTTCTGCCGATAAAATAAAGTCGGTTCGAATAGCTCCTTTTACTTTTTGTTTTTCGTACTCAACTAAATCTAAATTTTCGATAGCATCTACATCATCATTTTTCGTAGCTGGTAATAACTTTTCGACTAACTTTTCAGCACCTTCAAAACACAAAAATAATCCACCAACCATTAATAAAGGTGTAATAAGCCAAGGTAGCCAAACACTTATTAATAACGCTGCAGGAACTAAAATTGCTTTATTTAAAAATGAGCCTTTCGCTACCGCCCACACGACTGGTAGCTCACGATCGGCAGTGACTCCTGTCACTTGTTGCGCGTTTAAGGCTAAATCATCCCCTAACACACCCGCAGTTTTCTTCGTGGCGACTTTACTCATAGTGGCAATATCATCTAATAAAGTGGTGATATCGTCCAATAATGTCAATAGGTTAGTACCTGCCATCTCATTTCCTTTGCAGTTAAAAAATTTATAATAATCAACATAGCCTAAACAAGTATTTTCACCAAAGGTTAATTTTCGTTTGCTATGCTAGTTGCTAAACACACTTAGCCAAGGTACTTGTTTATGTATAAAATCCTATTAATTGCACTCGGTGTTATTAGCCTCAGTGCATGCACAGAACAATTAAATAGTCAGTCTTTCTCCTGCGATAGCCAACTAAGCGCCGTTATTACCAGTAATGATGAAGAAAGTGCCACGCTAAATTACAATCAAGTAGATCATTCGCTGACCAAACAAATCAGCGCCTCGGGCGCAAAATATACCAATGAAGATGTGCTGTTTTGGACCAAAGGGAATGAAGCAATGTTGATAATTGATGGCAACAAATATCATTGTAATTTAGAGTAATACAATCGCTCGCCAAACTTATAATTTATAAAAATACTGCTACACTCATAAATAATTAAGTATTTACGGGTTCACTATGCGCGCTATTGCTATTAAAACGAAACTAATTTTTGCCTTTGCCACAATTGGTTTTTTAATGCTCGCCAGCAGTAGTTTTTTTTACTGGTCATTAGGACAAATTAATCACGCCACTTCGGATATAGAAACTTTAGCTGTACCTGTACAACAGCAAAGTCATGCCTTGCGGTTATCGCTGTTATCAATCACCAAATTTAATGCTGTTGCATACAGCCAAACAAGTAAAGCCAGTTTGCAACAGCAGCAACAGAGCACTCATGAAGAACAAACTTTATTTAAAACCAAGCTAGAAGAATTAAGCTCTCAGCTGCACGACCAACCACAAATGCTGCAATTACTATCACAAATAACACAACGTTATCAAAAATTTACTGACACTAGCGCAACAATGTTTAACACCAAACAACAAGGCCTAACAGCAGCAACTCAGGTTACCTTATTAGCAAATGATTACGCTAATAATCTCGCTGATTTAAGTAATGGCTTACTTGATTTAGAACTAATCGAAGTAACACCGGCGCAACAGTCGTTATTAGCCGCTATTGTTGGTACCGCGACCCGCATTGACGACTTGCTATTCACTTTAGGCAATAATGTTAAGAGCATCAACCACATTAGCTCCCTACAAACACTCACAGAGCACCAACAAGATACCGCTTTTTTATTAGACAATATCCAATCTAATTTTACATACCTACAACAGCAAGCGAGTGAGTTAAAAAATCAAACAAATTTCAGCAACCTAAAAGACCTTCTCAGCTTAATTAATCAACAGTTGGCAACACTGTACCAGCAACAAAGTACTCTTTTGACCAGTAAAGTTGCGACCGAGCAAGCCTTTGCTGTATTCCAGCAACAGTTTCAACTTACCGAGCAGCTCATTATTGAGTTAAATCATTTAGCCGATAAACGCTTTGATACCTTGCAGGCAGATGCTCAGTCGGTGATCACTACCGGTTCGCGACTCGCGATTATTATAAGTTTAGTGCTTATTTCATTTGCAGCCTTGATCTGCTTTTTAACCACCAAAGCAATGTTAAAACCACTAAATGCTGTAAATAAAGCACTATCACGTATCGCTTCTGGGGATTTATCGAAACGTACAAAGCCCCATAATGATGATGAATTTGGTGTACTTTTAAACAATATCAATCAATTAAGCGATGATCTAAGTACATTACTAAGTGCGATAAGTGATAACGCCCACACCTTAGATCAATCAGCAATTCAAACCAGTGCACAAGGCCAACATATGACCGAAGCAGCACAGCAGCAATTAGATCGTATTGCAGAGGCCGACTCGGTGGCGCATAGCATGCATAGTAATTCCCAAGCGGTCTGTGAACGAGCGGATAACACCTCTAATGAAGTTGCTAACGCTTCGCAGTTTGCCCATGATGTAAACCAGATTGCTGATCGTAACAGCCAGCGTATCGCAGCGTTGCTTACTCGACTTGATCAAGCAGTACAAAGTACTAATGAGCTAACCCAGCACACACAATTAATTGGCGCGATCGTGGATACAATTAGTAGTATTGCTGAGCAAACTAATTTGCTTGCGCTCAATGCTGCAATTGAAGCTGCCCGTGCAGGAGAAAATGGCCGAGGCTTTGCTGTTGTGGCAGATGAAGTACGCTCTTTAGCTGCACGAACGCAAAACTCGACTAGCGAAATACATACAATGATCCAAACACTGCAACATCAGGCCAACACTGCTCATCATGAAATTAACGATGGGCAACAACAAGCAAAAGAATGTGTAGCAAATAGTAGTGAATTAAACCAAGCCGTGGATAAAATACAAAGTACCTTAGTGACAATTAACCAAATGAGTATGCAAATTGCCAGTTCATCACATCACCAGCTTGATAACAGCAATGAAATAAAACAGATTATGGCGCAGGTAACGGTTCAAGCACAAACGAATGCCGAACATGCAAAGTCTCTCGCCAACCAAAGTGAAGACGTTAACCAACTCGCTCACTCATTAACCAGCGCGGTAGAAAGGTTTAAGTTCTAACTCTGAATATAAAATCCATCTGCAGCTATTGTGATAATGATAAATACACGCCACAGAAATAACGTTGCAGTGGCGTGTAGCAGCTTATTTATTATTTTGCTCCGCGATAAACTCCCTAATGTATTTATCAAATAGTGCCGCTGGCAGTGGTTTGCTGTATAAAAAACCTTGAATATAATCACAATTTAGAGCATTTAAAAAAGCCAGCTGTGCAAAGGTTTCAACTCCTTCGGCAACAACTTTGAGCTGTAGATTACTAGCCATTGAAATTATTGCACTGACCATCGCACAATCTTCAAGCTCATCGGGTAAGTCTTTTATAAACTCCCGATCTATTTTTAACTTACTCAGCGGAAAACGCTTTAAATAGCTCAACGACGAGTAACCGGTGCCAAAGTCATCAATTGCTAAACCCACGCCGGTTGCCCGTAATGCTTGCAACTGCTGCAAAATATTTGAGCTATTATCAGCAAGTAGCGTTTCTGTAATTTCAAGGGTTAAACACTGAGCTGATAACTGCGTTTCCTGTAGAACACTTTTAACTAACGCTTCAATATCTTGGCGAATAAATTGCACGCTAGACATATTTACCGTAACAAAAAACTGATCACCGAAACTGCTACACCATTTAGCAGCTTCGCGGCATGCTTCTCTGAGTACCCACTCACCAATTGGAATGATTAATCCTAACTCTTCACATACAGGAATGAATTGTGCCGGCGACACATCGCCAAGCTCCGCACTATGCCATCGCAATAAAGCTTCACAACCGACCGTTTTTTTATCGTGGCTAATAATTGGCTGAAAATAAACGGTAAACTCGTTATTACTAAGCGCTTTATGAAGAGCATTTTCGAGCCTACTGCGAGCAGTCGCTTGTTCATGCAAGCCACTGGTAAAGAACTCAAAGCAGTTTCGCCCTTGTGCTTTAGCTTTGTACATGGCGCTATCAGCATTACGTAATAATATTTTGCGATCGACTCCATCGTCGGGGAAAATAGTGATCCCCATACTGCCGGATACAAATACATCTTGCTCACCAATTTTAAATGAAGAACTAAGCGCCAGCAGAGTTTTTGTAGCTAGTCGCTCAATATCTGCTAACGTATTGATCCCTGGCAGTAATAGCGCAAACTCATCGCCACCTAAACGGGCAACTACATCAGAGCTGCGCATACATGCTTTAAGCCTTTTGGCAGCCTCAAGTAATAGTAAATCACCACTATTATGCCCTAGGGTATCGTTAACGCTTTTAAACCGATCTAAATCAATAAAACAAATTGCCAAACGCTTATTATCAGCTGTCGCACGGATCATTTCTTGATCTAGCTTGCTATTATAATGATAGCGATTTGCCAAACCCGTTAAGGTATCAAAATTAGTTTGTAGCCACATTTCCTGTTCATTTTCTTTGCGTAAAGAAATGTCGTTAAATAAGGCAACATAAACTTCAATGTCTTTTTCCTCGTCAAATACTACCGAAATATTGACCCAGCTCGGATAAATACTACCATCTTTGCGGCGGTTCCATATTTCACCTTCCCAATGCCCTACCTCATTTAAACGTCGATATAACACTTTAAAAAACGATGGTTTATGATGGCCCGAATTTAATATTGCAGGTGTTTTACCAAGCACATCTTGTTCTTGATAACCGGTGATCTGTGTGAAGGCTTTATTTACAGCTTGAATTTCATTATCACGATTAGAAACCAAAATACCTTCATTAGTTGTCGAAAATACCGTGCTCGCGAGTCGTTGCTGCTGGCGTGCTTTTAATTTTAAAGTGATATCACGAATTAAGTGTATTTCACCAATTTTGCTATTTTTTTCGTCGATAACTGCGGTTACTCGTGCCTCTCCCCAAAATACCTCTTTGGCTCCGTGAAATTGACACTCACTATCAACTCCAACAACTCCTTTCGGGCACTCAGTAAATGAGTAAATATTTTTATCCTTCAGTGGCTCGCCTGCCGTTAACTTTTGCACAGCCGCAGTATTAGCTGTAATGACCCTATGCTCGGCATCCGTGTAAACGAGCAGATCATCAATACTATTGAAAATCGCTTTTAGCGTCGCACTGTCTTTTTGCGCCGATTTTTTAGCTCGGCGTAATCGCAAAACTAACCAAGTTAAAGTCGCTAGCAGTATTATCAGTACAGAAATAGATATTAGCGCTAACAGCAATTGATCGGTGCGTTTTTGTTCTATTTCATTAGTTTGAATGGCAACCAATTGTTCAAGATTTTCTTGATAATGCCAAAGCGCTTTTTCAAGGTTACGTTGAGATGAAATATCATGTATGACAGAAAATAAAAAATCTTTATTTTCAATTGTAAATGGGGCTGAATAAACGCTAACGGTACGTGTTTCACCGCTCGCTAATCGGTGTTTGAAAACAAAATAGTTTTGCCCTTTAGTCAGAGCCGCTTGGCGCTCCTGTGCAACTTGTTGCTCAGTAAATATATTAATTTGCTGGATACGCATTGTTTGCAATTGCGCAATACTGTAACCATAAAATGCAGCCGCTGCTTTATTAGCAAATTTAATTTCACCCGTTTGCGGTTCTACCACTAACATCACGGCACTGTGCTCATTAAAAAGCGGCATATTGATCACGGAATTTAATGATTGCTTAGCACTTACTTGATCTACATAGGTAATTACACAGCAAATAATAACAGCCTTGATAAATGTTTTTACGATAAGCCCACCCATTAATCAAAAACTCATTTCAAACATTTGTCCTAAACTATAGCTTACTCACCTTATAATGTAACAAAAATGATCGTTTAAATGTGCTCTAAAAACACCTCATTAATTCGCTTAACGTCTTTATTTAAGTATAATGCCAACAGTCTTTTAAGCTTTAAAGCGGCCCACAATGAAATACAAAGATCTACGTGATTTTATCGATTTATTAGAAAAAAAAGGTGAACTGAAGCGTATTCACCAAGAAGTTGATCCTTATCTTGAAATGACCGAAATTGCCGACCGCACACTACGTGCTAAGGGACCCGCTTTATTGTTTGAAAACCCTAAAGGTTATGATATCCCCGTGCTAGCTAACTTATTTGGTACACCAGAGCGTGTTGCCATGGGAATGGGTAAAGAACACGTTAGCGAACTGCGAGAAGTCGGTAAGTTGCTGGCATTTTTAAAAGAGCCAGAGCCACCAAAAGGCATTAGAGAAGCATTTAGCCAAATTCCAGTGTTTAAGCAAGTATTAAATATGCCTGCCAAAGAAGTTAAAAAAGCGCCTTGTCAGCAAGTTATTCTAGAAGGCGATGATGTTGATTTAACTAAGCTGCCAATTCAACACTGCTGGCCTGGTGATGTGGCTCCATTAATCACTTGGGGTTTAACCGTCACCAAAGGGCCTTTCAAAAAACGCCAAAACTTAGGTATTTACCGCCAACAATTACTCGGTAAAAATAAAATCATTATGCGCTGGTTATCACACCGTGGCGGTGCTCTCGATTTTCAAGAATGGTGTAAAGAAAACCCAGGCCAACCTTATCCGGTATCGGTAGCATTGGGTGCTGATCCGGCGACAATCCTAGGTGCCGTCACGCCAGTGCCAGATACCTTGAGTGAATACGCCTTTGCCGGCTTGCTACGTGGTAGCAAAACAGAAGTAGTTAAGTCGATATCCAATGATTTACAAGTTCCAGCCAGTGCTGAAATAGTTCTTGAAGGCTATATAATGCCGGGCGAAATGGCACCTGAAGGCCCTTATGGCGATCACACGGGTTATTACAATGAGGTTGATAACTTCCCTGTTATGACCGTGACCCACATGACACATCGTAAAGATCCTATTTATCACAGCACTTTTACTGGTCGTCCACCAGATGAGCCGGCAATTTTAGGGGTCGCACTCAATGAAGTCTTCGTGCCTATTTTGCAAAAGCAATTTCCTGAGATAGTCGATTTTTATCTACCGCCAGAAGGCTGTTCATATCGTATGGCGATAGTGACAATGAAAAAACAATATCCAGGTCATGCCAAGCGCGTGATGATGGGGGTATGGTCGTTCTTGCGTCAGTTTATGTACACAAAGTTTGTCATTGTCTGTGATGATGACGTTAACGCACGTGATTGGAATGACGTGATCTGGGCGATTACTACACGTATGGATCCCGCCCGCGACACGACTCTAATTGAAAACACACCGATTGATTATCTAGACTTTGCATCACCGGTTTCAGGTCTTGGTTCAAAAGTGGGTATGGATGCCACTAATAAATGGCCCGGCGAAACCACTCGTGAGTGGGGCGAACCCATTGTGATGGATCAAGCGACTAAAGATCGCGTCGATGAAATCTGGCAAAGCTTAGATATTCTTTAACAGCTCTTTTAGAGGCTATAAACTCACTATGCGGATATGTTATTATTGTTCAAATAAAGTGCGTATCCGCTAATTTAAGGTAAAACATGCAAACATTACACGCTGAAGTTGTCGCTATCAGCCCACTCACTGAATTTGTTCACAAAGTAATTTTAAAACCTGTTGAAAGCGTCACCTTTGAAGCTGGCCAATATTTGCAAGTAGTACTTGGCGAAAAAGACAAGCGCGCGTTTTCAATTGCCAGCCGCCCTTCACAGTCTGATGAGCTAGAACTCCATATTGGCGCATCTGCAGTTGATTCATATGCAATGCAAACTTTAGAGCATCTTCGCCAAGCCCATGCTGAGAAAACTCAGGTGTTGATTGAAGCTGGCTTAGGCATTTCACAGTTGCGTCTCCAATGCGAACGTCCAATTATTTTACTCGCTGGCGGCACTGGGTTTTCATACGCAAAATCTATGGCTGATCATTTAAGTGAAATCGGTTGTGAGCGTCCGGTATTGTTCTATTGGGGTGTGCGTGAAGAGTCAGCCTTATATGCGCATACTGAAATGCAAACATGGGCCGATAGCCGTGAAAACTTTACCTTTATACCAGTAGTGGAAAACCCAACAGCTAGCTGGACAGGCCACACAGGCTACGTACATAAAGCGGTGATGAACGATATCGTATCGCTTGCCCCATATGATATTTACATGGCAGGGCGTTTTGACATGATAGGTATTGTGCGCGATGATTTCCTAGCACATGGTGCAATTCGCGAAAACATGTTCGCCGATGCATTTGCATTTATAAAATAGTATAACCAGAGTAACCAGCTTAATTTTTATCCGTAAGCTGGTTACTGACACTCCCTGACAGCCCGCTATGATTTACTTAGCTCTTCTTAAACAAGGAGAACTATGATGACCACAAATTTAATCGAAGTTGTAAATTTCAAACTAAAGACTGATACAAACTTAGCGCAGTTCCACATCGCTAATAATGATTTTCAGCGTTATATTGATAACCAATCAGGCGTACTTTACCGCTCCCTTGCTAAACAAGCCGATACCCAGCAATATAGTAGTATAATTTATTTTGCTACGGTTGCTGATGCCCAAAAACTGCGTGATACATTTTTTGATAATGCTATTTGCCAACAGTACACTTCTCTCATTGCAAAAGAATCGATAAAGCAGGATCGTTTTGAAGTGCTTAGCCAAACAGCTTGCCAACAAAGCTAACACTGTATTTTTGAAAACAAGGATAACCAATGCACAAATCAGAGCGGCTATTTCAATTAGTAAACATACTTAAGAGTCGCCGCTTTGCGATCACTGCAAACGAACTTGCCAATAAATTACAGGTATCTCAGCGAACAATTTATCGCGATATTCAGCACTTACAGAGCTCGGGCGTGCCCGTTGAAGGTGAGGCAGGCACTGGCTATTTAATTACCGATTACGATCTACCACCGATGATGTTTACTCTTGAGGAGCTACAAGCACTGTTGTTAGGTAGTAAAATGGTGAGCGCTTGGACTGATCCACAGTTAGCGGCGAATGCTCAAACTGCAATGACTAAAATTAATGCAGTGTTGCCTAACAAGTTAAAGCAACGCGTTGCAGAGCTGCCGTATTTAGTCTCTGCATTTCATCACGATAAAAGCCACCAAACGACCACTTTAATACTTCGTAAAGCCATCACTAATAAAACCTGCATTGAATTTCATTATCTGGATGTAAACCAACGACCAACTCAGCGTATTGTCGACCCTTTAGGACTGGTATATTGGGGAGCAAAGTGGACTCTTATCGCTTATTGTCAGTTGCGCAGTGACTACCGAGAGTTTCGCTTAGATCGTATTCAAAGCATTATTCCACTCGCCAAGGCATTTGATACTAATTCACAAAAAAGCTTAGCGCATTATATGGAGTTAGTGAAAGCCAAATACCAAACTCACTCTGATGGTCTGGCTCATAATTAAATTTAGCTGTGATTGTTGTTACCTATCAGCGCAATCAACATAAACAATTTCACAAACGGCCAATCCTTAACCATACTTTGTATAACTCATTAATTGGGAGAGACCCAAATGTTAAACACCAAAGTAAAAGATTTTATGCAGCGCAAGTTACCGCATATAACCCCTGAAACCGAGATGACCACAGCAATTGCAGAACTACAAAAATTCAAACTACTGGGAGCGCCAGTGTTTGATGATAATAAATGTTTAGTGGGCTTTATTTCTGAGCAAGAACTGCTAAAACCGTTAATGCAAAATAGTTATTTTTGTGACGGTGTGGTTAAGGTTTCACAACTGATGCAAACCGAGGTTGTAACCGTCAACGGCGACACCAACATAATGGAACTTGCAGAGCAAATGAAAACCGGTAAGCCGAAAAACTACCCTGTTGTAGAAGGCACTACGGTCATAGGCATGATAGGCCGTAGTGATATTCTTAAAGCCATGTTTGATAACTACCTAAGCTGCCAGCAATAATGTGTTTTTCAAGCAATGCCTGACGCTAAGCGAACAAGGCATTGCCATTTGTTTAATGTGCGTTAATTAAGCTAGGGGTGCTCCGTAATATTTATAACCGCCGCATCTTTGGCTTTTATTAATACTGCGCAGTTTTTATCTGGTGGTGCTAACGTCACTTTAACAACGTCACTCAACGTCAAATCGTTTACTCTATTTGCGCATCTTAGCGCTATTTCACTAATCTGCTCAGCATTCATTGAAATTGTAAAATTGAGTTTTAGAGGCTGATATACCCAACTTTGCCCTTTAAGCATTGTTTGTTGTAACTTAAACTCTTTATCACTTGATAGACTCTCATTTATAGGCTGCTGTAAAAAATCCATGCTTTGTTCGCTAATTTCAACATTCTCTAATTGAGTCATTGCCTTAATAGCTTGCCCAGCATTAAAAAACTGATTTTTATATAAGTGCCAACTATATAAATTTTGTAGTGTTTTAGAGGCAAGTGATGGTGGTAAGTCTGTATGAAGATAGCCTGCTCTTTCGATACTTTGACCGTAGTTATCCCACTCTTTTTGCGCGTAATAATAGCGACCTTGAATCCAATAAAGTAAAGCCTGCTCTTGTAAGTTTTTGGCATTATCTGATGACATATCGGTCAATAATTTTTCGACTTCAGCGAACCGCTGCTGAGAAAGCAGCTCACTTGCTTGCTCGTAACGAGTATAAAAACCGGGCGTAACAGCGTATCTACCAATACCAATCCCTTCCTTAGTCAAGCGAAGTAACAGCGTTTGCCCAGACGCAATACTGCCTTGCCCATCTGTTGCTGGCGAAAACTCGAGCTTTTCAAAGTATTTTTTTGTACGTGCAGTAAAATATTCTTTATCAGAAATATCGATAATATCAATATCACTCACTTTACCATCGATATCAATTACATAACTTACGTAAGCCCAGCCTTCTAAACGAGTGGCGCTTTGAGTTTTATTTAGCGTATTGTGATTATTAATAAGTTTCGCAGGTATGAATGATTCAGCCTTTACAAAATAACTATTTGCTAAAATCGAAAGAGTAAAAAATATCGTGAAAAATTTCATAGTCAGGTCCTTTAAGGGAATTACATCCTTACTTTATTTAGAAGCGCCATTCTTCTAGTGCAATAAATGTTTTTCTTTCCTGTTGATATTGCAAAAATGCGCTAGATAGCGCATTTCAATCATAAAACTTAAATTAATAAGTAGACGAGGCTTTTAGATCTCGTAAGGCTTGTTTTTCTGCATCGCTTAAATATGCAATCTCAAGCGCATTAACTTGCGCCTTTTCCATATCAACCTGAGTCAGTCCTGCAGCAGGTCCTGCAACCATGTATTCATGTTCAATTTCGATGCCTTCCACTGCGGGATCATCGGTATTAATACACGCTAAAATACCATGATCTAAGAAGCGCTTCAGTGGATGCACATCTAAACTGGCTACTGTGCTGGTTTGCACGTTACTAGTTAGGCACGATTCAATACCTATGCGTTTATCACGTAGGTAGTCCATTAGCTTGGCATCTTCAATAGCTTTGACACCATGGCCAATACGCTCAGCACCTAGCTCATTGATTGCTTGCCAAATACTGGCAGCTCCCAGAGCTTCACCGGCGTGAATCGTTGCGCTAAGGTAAGCATCACGTACTTGCTTAAAGTGATCGACAAATAACTCGCCCGGAAAGCCAATTTCATCACCAGCTAAGTCCACTGCAACTAAATCATTTTTAAACGCGAGTAAGGCATCTAACTCTTGCTGGCAAACTTTAGTGCCATAAGTACGTGATAATATACCAATCAGATTAGCTTTAACCGTGCTACTTTGAGTCGCACTTTTAATACCATCAACTACAGCTTCAACCACACCTTGTGGATGTAAGCCTTGGCTTTGTGCCATGTAGTAAGGGCTAAAACGCAGCTCTACATAATCAAGACCTTGTGCTTGCGCATCTTCAATATTTTCGATGGCAATACGCCGACACGCATCGTAATCACCCAATACCGTGACGCCCCAGTCAAGCTTTTGTAAAAAGGCCATTAAGTTAGGCTCAGGATCGATAACTTGCACATGCGGTATTAAGTCTGCAACATTATCAGCAGGCAGCTTAATATTGAACTGACGACCTAAATCAAGAATAGTTTGCGCGCGGACATTGCCATCTAAATGGCGATGGATATCTAGCAAAGGGAGTTTTTTATTGATCATAATTAGCACTCAGTTCAGTTAATTTGCGCGGATCATACGCACTTAAATCGGTAATTCAAGTTTAGATGATTTTGTTTGTATTATTGAGGTCATTTGTCAGCCCCGCTCGATAAAAGTACTAAAAATTAATCAGTACTCTGTTGTAGGTAATGCCATATGGTTTTAAATAGCTTTTCGGCATCGATTGGTTTTGTTAAATAGCCATCCATACCAGCTGCGAGAGCTTTTTTAACATCATCATCATGAGCATTTGCTGACAGAGCAATAATAGGAAGCTGATGTATAAATAGCTCATCACGAATCACTTTAGTGGCTTGCAAACCATCCATATTAGGCATTTGAATATCCATAAGCACTAAATCATAACGGGTTTCAGAGACCTTCTCAATGGCTTCAAAACCGTCACTGGCAACATCAGCAATACACCCTTTGGTTTTTAATATAGCGGTAGCAACATGTTGGTTTAGCGGATTATCTTCCACCAATAGGATCTTAAATTCAGCAAGCGATAAAGTACTCGTGTCAATCTCAGCAAAGAGAGGCTCTAATTGCTCGGCTTTAGTGAGAGGCGAGATACGTGGTAAGGTAAAAGTGAAAGTTGAACCTTGTCCTTCCTCACTTACTAAACTAATATTTCCTCCCATCAATTCAACCAACTTTTTGCAAATACTTAACCCCAAACCTGTACCGCCGAACTGTCGCGAGGTAGAGCTATCGGCTTGTGCAAATGGTTGAAAAAGTTGCTGTTGAGCTACTTGGCTAATACCAATACCAGTATCACTGACACTAAAGTAAGTGACGTCTTGCTGCTGCCATACTTTGAGTGTGATTGTGCCTGTAGCGGTAAACTTAATCGCATTATTTAATAAATTTAGCAAGACCTGCTTTAAACGTATTGGGTCGCTATCTAGCTGTAGATCTGCGCTGTTATCTAGTTCTAATATTAATTTCAGCGACTTAATATCAACGTCGAATTGCACCAAATTAACTAATTCATCAATAAGCTGATTTAGCTCGATAGGCTCTTGTATTAAATCGAGTTTGCCAGCTTCCATTTTAGAGAAATCGAGTACATCATTTAATACTCGCAGCAACACACTCAGCGCACCATCAGCTTGTTCAATATAATGGCGGGCTTGTTGCCAATCTTGCTGCTGCAACGCTAAATAATGCAGACCTTTAATGCCATTGATCGGAGTACGTACTTCGTGACTCATATTCGCTAAAAACTGACTTTTGATTTGACTTGCTTCATCTGCTTTTTGTTTTTCTTGACGCAACACTCGTGTTTGTTGAGCAACTTGCTCGCGCACCTGAATATTGGTGCCGGTCACTGAGATTAAAAAAGTGATCAGTAACCAAACAAATAACATCCCTAATATTTGTGCAAACCAGTACATTATCCATGACGTTTGTGTTGTTGGCTCAAATAGCTGAACTTGCCAAACTCGCTGCCCAATAACTAACTGGTATTCACTCAGCAGTTTGCTATCGGTGCGAGATGCACGGTAGATTAGTTGCCGCTGCTGCGCATCAGTCACATCGTAGAAGTGCATACTTACTTGACTACGATGATTAAACTGCAAAGTATCAGCCAAGCGCGCTAAGTTAATAACGCCAACCACAAAGCCCCTAAAATCACCTTGAATATCTAAGTCACCAAAAACCGGAAAGAAAAACAATACCCCAGTATCATCATTGTTGCTTTGTACAAGCTTCATCGGTTCGCTAATAATCAACTCATTCAATGCTTTTGACATCATCATCACATTACGGATTTGCGCATTTGAGGCTAAATCAAAACCTACTACCTCTTCATTACCCAACATCGGATGTACATACTGTACAGGGTAATAACTGTCCCGTTTCGTCACACTCTGCCATTGTTGCTCGGGTGATTGCTCTTTTATATAAAATTCATTAAAGCCTTCTAGACGAATTTGTTGTTGGTATTGAGCAACCGTTGATAACGGTACATTTGGCACCCATTCTAGGGCAAGTACTTCATTGCTATAATCAAGTTGAGTTGTAGTAAAACGCTTAAATTCAGCGTAACTGACTTCATCACTACTGGCAAAAAAAGTAGAAAGCAGAGCTAAATGCGCCGATACCTCATCTAATTTATGATTTATTTCCAACCGCACTTCAGCTACTTTTGCTTCTTGCTTTTGAATATCTTTGTCTTTTTTCACACTTGCCGCAGCATAAAAGCTAATACTTATAACGACATAAATAAGGATTGAAGGTAAAATTACTTGTAAGCGATGACGCATCTGCTCGTAATTAAAAGCCGCCAATATTAACGGTGTAAAAATTAACACCCCAATACTGTCGCCAATCCACCACGCCACAAAGTTATCAAAAGCGGTATGTACCGGTATTATATTATTGGACACCAATAAGCTAGTGCCTATCGCTGCAGCAATCACACAGCAAGCAGGCCCTGCAATGATCAAGCTTTGTACACTGTGTTTTAAAGAGGATAAGTCTAGCGGAGCTTTAATTATTTTAACGATGCAATAGCAGCCTACCCAGGCCTGCAAAACGGCTGCAAAAGAGACAGCTAAAGCTTGTAAGAAAACCTGCCAATGCAGAATATCAGCAACACGATCGAGATGAATCATATTGGTGAGTAAAGCACCGAGCAAAACCCCAACTAAGGCGCGTCGCCCGCACAATAAAAACCCTGCAAGGGCAATGCCTGATGGTGGCCACGAAGCCACTGCATAACCATCAATAGCGAGCAGCGAATTACTGAAAAACCCAGTAATAAAATAAGCAAAAGTTAAACCAAACGTCAGAGTAAATATATTTTGCAATGCTCTGGCGCTCCTATTCAGGCCTCAACTAACTGTAATTACAAATAAAGGTCGAGTGCTTTTTGTGGTTGTGCGCTTTTACTATAACTAAGCTGTGCTTGTACTAAATATTCTTTGCTGTTCTCTGTGTTTAACGCTTTATCGAACACCCGAGCAGCAAGCTCATACTCACCATGAGCATTAGCTAAGCATGCAAGTGCCAGTAACAATGCTTGATTATCCGGCTCTTTTTTTAAAGTATCTTGTAAACTCGCCTGTAACTTTAATGCGTCTCCAGGGGCGGACACTTTTAATATATGTGCAAGCTCAATATGCTGCTCTGGTTTTTTCAGCATTTTAAGTAAACTTAATTCAATCTCATTTAAACGCCCAGCTTTTGCCATCGCAGCTAAGTAACAGCTATGCGCTTTTACTTTTACGTTTTTAGATAGTTGCTGATACTTATCGGTTAATTGCGATTCTGGCTGTGCCATAAAGTAGGTGGTTAATAATATCGACCATTGGCTATCTGTTAACGCTTTTTTACTTAGTAAACGCGGCATAAACTGCTCAAGCGCAGTCCATTTTTGCTGTTGCACAAGTACTTCGGCATACAATTTCAGCTCCAGCGCGGTGGCTTTTTTAGCTTCCGCTAACGCTTTTAATTCACTGCTTACTGTGCTGCAATCACCACTGGCTAACCAGAGTTTAGCCGCTTTTAGTTGGTTTGCTGGCGATATTTTCTCAAGTAATCCAATCGCTTTGCTTGTGTCATTATTTTGTAAAGCCGCTTTAGCTAGTAACGCATAGCGCACATCTTGCCAATTATCAGCCACGCTATTGTTTCCCAATGCCAGTTCTAGCTGCTCGCTATCACCATTAATTAAGCTCCATACACCTTGCTCAATCGCCGCTTGTTTACGCTCTTCACTGCGGGCAAAAAAACGATGGCGAGTATTGCTGTATAAAGACAAAATATAACGAATAAGCTTATAAGTTAAATACAAACCCAGCGCGATAACCAAAATGGTCACGCAAAAAGCGACGATAGACCCTTCAATAGTAGTTTGATTAAACGAAATTAATACATAACCCACTTCACCTATTAACATAGGCGATAAAGCAAGTAATACAGCAACTGCTATAATAACCAATATTAAGCGGATCATTTTGCCCACTCCTTGATCTGCTCAGTACTTTGCAAAGTGATAGCTGGACTAAAGTTTAACTGCTCTTTGCTCAACTCCTGCAGCGCTTTAAGCGTACTTTTAGTTAGTGCTTCATCATGTTGGAAATAATCTTTTACTAATACTTCGGCTTGACTCAGAGCAGTAAAATAAATACTGGCTTGTTTAGTCAAAAGCGCATCTTGAGCTTGCGATAAATATAAACTTAATCGCTGTTGGATCAAATGACGCTCGTACTCTGTCAATAAAGGTTCAATAGCGATATCTTCACGTTGGCGAATTTTAATAAAGTTATCTTTAAATTGCTGCCACGAATTAGCTAAATTTTGCTGCCAATCACTAACGTTTTCGCTCAATACATGTTGCTCTTTTTGATCTACTTCTTGTGGTAATGCCACCGCATTGAAAACGAGCTTATCTACTTGCCCAAGTACACCGTGCAGCTTTAAATAAATTGCTTCTATTGCAACCGGCTCAACAGTGCTAAGCGCTTGCAAATCTTGATATATTGCTTGGCGAATAGCGCCAGTTCCTGGATGCTCTGCTAATAACGTATCTAATCGAGTTAATACTGCCGCCGCTCCATTATAATCATGCTCAGCCCACAGTTTAAACTCAGCCATACGCTGCAAACTAGTCACCTCTTGTGGATTAAGACTATATGTTTGTTGCTCTGCACGCTGCAAGGCGGCTGCTAATTGTTTTGCCGTGTTATCTGCATTTTCAGCTAAGCTAGCAGCAACTTTTTGCTCACTATTAAACAGCGCTTGTTGCAAGGTTTGCTGCGCAACTTTCACTGCTTGCAGCTCTTTACTGAGTAATTGGTTGTCAGCTGATAACTGATTAACTAACAAATTTGCTTGCTGTTGTGTATGAAGTTTTTGGTAAAACTGAAAACCAACACCAGAGGCCACAATCAACGAGATAAGTAATGCTAAGCTGCCAGTTTTACTTATTTTTTGTTTGTTGTTTTGGTTCGTTTCTTGTTTCATAGCAAAGTCTTTTTTTGTTGCCGAAGGAGAGTCTGCAACCTTAGCACTCGCCTTGGTTGAACTGCTTGGCGTTGCTTTAGGGTCAGCAAGCTGTGATGTTGGCTTTGTATCTTCACTCATAATGTTACCTTCGCTAATACAAGTAAACATAGCGCTATCGCTTGCACCTGCAGCAATGTGTATATTTGCCGAGTCAATCTGTTGCGCCGCAAGGTATTCACTAATGCGAGCACTGGCAACATAAAACTGGCACTGTCTGATCCACTCTAATTGTTTTGCGCCCAGTTCACGAAAAATCGCATCAACTGCCGCATTACTTGTTATGACTATACCTTTAACATCAAGGCTTTGCCAGTGGTCTAGCCAGTCAGTTGCATTACCTTCTACAGGGCCTCGTTGATAAACCACTAAATTATTTAAAAATGCCCCACGTTGCTTTAAGTTTTTTGCAATCGTTGCTCGGCCATCTTTACCTTTGACCAACACTATATTTAGACCATCAACTTGCTGTAATGATTTTAAAGCCAGTAATCCTTCAGAATCATGCAGTTTAGGCACGGCTGCTCGTACGCCAAATGCCTGCCAAATGGCTTCTGCCGTTTGTTCACCTACGGCATAAAATTGCGCTTTAGTATTGATATCGGGTTTAAGTGCCAACAATGCTTTGACAGCATCTTGGGAGATAAAAATAATTTTATCTGCATTCAGTAAAGGGGTCAGTTGAGTATTATCTGGGGTTAAGTAATCAATTTTCAAAACCGGAAATAAAGTCGCCTGATAACCCCCTTGCGACAGTTGCTCTGCAAGGTCGGCGCCTTTTCCATGTGGGCGAGTTATCAGGATCTGTGACATTTATGCGTCTCTATATACTTCAGCTAAAATTTTATCTGCGCCTAAAGCAAGTAACTGTTCAGCCAGTTGCACACCAAGCTGTTCAGCATCAATTGCTTTACCACTGATCTCAGCGCGTAAAATTTCGCTGCCATCAATTGCGCCCACTAAACCACGTAAATGTACTTGCTCGCCATCAACTAAAGCATAAGCGCCAATTGGCACTTGGCAACCACCTTCTAAACGGCGATTCATTGCACGTTCGGCATTAACACGAATACGTGTCTCGTTATGCTCAAGTGGTGCAAGTAACGCTTGGGTAACCTCGTCATCAATACGGCATTCAATACCTACAGCGCCCTGACCATTCGCTGGTAACGATTCTTCTGGTTCAATAAATGCTTTAATACGGTCATGCATCTGTAAACGAATTAATCCAGCAGCAGCTAAAATAATCGCATCATATTGGCCATCATCAAGCTTAGCTAGGCGAGTATTGACGTTACCGCGTAAATCACGAATTTCTAAATCAGGACGCAGTTCACGAATTTGACACTGACGACGCAAACTCGATGTACCAACAATAGCACCTTGTGGTAGCTGTGCAATGTTGGCAAAGGTATTTGACACAAATGCATCGCGTGGATCTTCACGTTCACAAATTGTATGCAGTGCTAACCCTTCAGGAAAATCAACAGGTACATCTTTCATTGAATGCACAGCGATATCTGCACGGCCATCTAACATGGCCTGCTCAAGCTCTTTAACAAATAGTCCTTTGCCACCGATTTTTGCAAGTGGTGTATCAAGAATAATATCTCCTTGTGTCGACATTGGTACTAGCTCAACAGTAATGCCGGCATGGAAATGCTCTAGCTGTGCCTTTACAAATTCAGCCTGCCACAGTGCTAATGCACTTTTACGCGTAGCGATACGAATAAGTTGAGGTTTTTTTGTCACGTTTTCAGTCATAAAAGGAGTCCAATTAATTTTCTTTGCTGAGCCTAAAGGTGAATAAACACTTACTCAGCTAAAATGCGAAATTCTTTTTGTGCCAATAAATGGCCCTGTTCGTCAACAACATCAACACGCCAGTTGCCAACTTGTTCAGGTAAAATAGTTTTATTAGAGTAAGTGCGATACCGAGGAGACGTTACACCAAGCTCAATACTAGCTAGCACTTCATTTTCATAGCGCCAAACATGCTTGACCGTCTGCCCTTGCATATTTTTAAGCTCACTAAAAAATGCCATTGTTTCAGTAAATTCATTTAAACGCACATCCGCTTTAAAAACATTAACGGGCTCACGATCAACCACTTCACGGGTCAATACTGCGCGGCTTACTTTGTCGGTATCAATTTTTGCACCAAGAGCAACGCTGGCAATATGTGCGGATGTAGCAAAACTATCTGGTTGCTCCGCACTAACGTCACTTTCTACTGGCTCATTATTGGTATTTGTAGCAACAATAGTATTAGCTGCAAGTGCTTGGCTTTGTTCGGGCTGATTACTATCAACAATTTGCTGTTCTGGGCTATCAGTTATCATCGCCATTTCTAGCGATTCACTTTTATCATCCACTACACTAGCATCATTACCATCATCAGCATTAATATCAGTGAGTGTCGACGCTTCGCTGACTACCTCAAACTCTGTATTGTCTGCTACCGTTGTTGAAGATGCTAAAGGCGCGTCTTCTTCGCTTGTCTGTGCAACAGACTCGGGGCTATCAAGGGGTTGTTGTTGATCATTTTGCTCAGCATTTACGGAGCTCAACAGGCTATAAGTAAAAATAACTAACGCAAATATCATAAGTAGCGTAACGGTAACAATGCGCTGCCAATGCCATTGATAGGTTACCTCAGGCGCGATAGGTGCAGCCTCTCGACTCATACTTGCAGTGATCACTATTTTTTGTTTCATTTTAGCCTCGGCTACTCAACACTATTTAACTTAAGCGCGCGATCAACCAGTGGCGAATAGCCATTAGTTCTTCCCCGCAGAGCTGATGGCCCATTGGGTAATCTTGCCAACTTACATCCATGTTATGCGTTGTAAGTATGTCAAACGCATGACGACCTGCATCATAAGGTACTACTTGATCTTGGCTACCATGAGCCATAAATACCGACAAATCTGTATGTTTAGCTTCAGCAGTTAACTTATCTGGCACGCACATATAAGTCGAAAGCGCCATTACACCTGCCAGTTTCTGAGTTAAACGCGGTGCTAAATGTAGCGCAATAACGCCACCTTGAGAAAAACCAGCCAATATTATTTTATCTGCAGGAATACCTTTACCAAGCTCTTGCTCAATCAACTGCTCAACCTTCGCCGCTGATTCGCGTACCCCAGTTTCATCAGCGCGCTTGTCTAGATCCATAGATTTAATATCATACCAAGAACGCATTGCCATACCACCATTTATGGTGACCGGTTGTACCGGAGCATGCGGGAACACAAACCGCACACCTAATTCATCAGGCAATGCAAGTTGCGATGCGACAGGTAAAAATCCATCGCCTGAATCGCCTAAACCATGTAACCAAATAATCGTTGCTTGATGCTGGCCTTTTGCCGCGTATTCTACAAACTCTAAACTCATAGTGCTGATTGCCATTCTACCGTTTGGCCAGCTTGACGCGTTGTTGCTTCATTCATAAACTGCCAAAATTCTGCGCCCGAGCGATTATCAATCCACTTATCGCCACGCAATTCAAAATGGTGACCATTAAACTTAGTCGCCACCCATACTTGATGCAAAGGAGCTTGCTTATTAATCACAATTTTACTGCGGTCAGCAAAAATAATCTCCAAAATACCTTGTGCAGATTCATAGTCTAAGTCAGCTTCACAGTCATCCACTTGTTCTTCAATGGTAAACATAAGAGCTTCGGCTAATTGGTGGTATTCATGATCAGTCATTATTGTTTCCTTTTACGGGCATTTAGCCAGATATTCGGTACGAATTGCATGCAGCTAGTGTAACAGGAATAAATTCATCCGCGAATAGCTGCATTTTTTAGATATTCTGTTAATCTGCGATTATAAAGCCAGCAACACGATTAATCTAATGAAAGAGATGCATCTTAAACAATTAAAACGACTTTCCCCACTTGGTGTACTACTCATCACTTTAGCTGGCTGCGGACAAAGCGGGCCACTATATTTGCCAGAAGATAAAGCCGAGCCAAATAAACCACAACAAGTAACAACTCCAGTTACGCAAACACAGTCATCAACAACTGAATCGAAACAGGACCAATAATGGACTTTTTTGACTATAAAAATAATCAGCTGCATGCTGAAGACATCGCTGTCAAGGAGCTCGCCGCACAATACGGTACGCCTTGTTATATATATTCTCGCAAAACCTTTGAGCGTCATTACCTTGCCTTTGCACAGGCCGCGACCAATCATAAAAACTTAGTTTGCTATGCTGTAAAAGCCAATTCAAACATTGCTGTTTTAAATGTGCTGGCACGCTTGGGCTCAGGTTTTGATATTGTTTCTAAAGGTGAGCTTGCCCGCGTCATTGCGGCCGGAGGCGACGCTAGTAAAGTGGTTTTTTCAGGGGTTGCCAAAACAGCAGACGAGATTGCCTACGCACTCAAGCTCGGGATTAAATGTTTTAATGTTGAGTCTGTCTCAGAGCTAGATCGTATTTCACACGTTGCCAGTGAACTTAATTTAGTCGCGCCAATTTCAATTCGTGTAAACCCTGATATCGATGCGAAAACCCATCCGTATATTTCAACGGGTTTAAAAGAAAATAAATTCGGTATAGATATTCTTACTGCAACAAGTGTTTATCAGTATGCTGCGTCATTGCCTGGCCTAAAAATCACCGGGGTTGATTGTCACATTGGCTCACAGCTGACTGAAATCAAACCATTTCTCGAAGCACTAGACAAAGTACTGGCTCTAATTGACGATTTAAAAGCCAACGGTATTGAACTCAGCCATTTAGATATTGGCGGCGGTTTAGGCGTACCATACAATGGCGAAGCGCCACCGCATCCAAGTGAATATGTGGCACATATCACCGATCGTTTAACTGATTATCAGCACTTAGAGCTTATTTTTGAACCGGGCCGTGCGATTGCTGCCAATGCGGGTATTTTGGTTACAAAAGTTGAGTTTATAAAACAAAACCAAGATAAGTTTTTTGCAATCGTTGATGCCGGTATGAACGATATGTTGCGCCCTGCTTTATATCAAGCATGGCAAAAAATTGTGCCGGTAACGCCTCGTAATGACGACACACCCACATACAACTTTGATATTGTCGGTCCGGTGTGTGAAACCGGTGACTTTTTAGGTAAAGATCGCCTGTTAGCCTTACAACAAGGTGATTTACTTGCCCAGCGCAGCGCTGGTGCCTACGGCTTTACCATGAGCTCAAATTATAACTCACGGCCACGTGTGGCAGAGATCATGGTCGATGGCGAGCAGAGTCATTTGATCCGCGCGCGTGAAACTCTGGAAAGTCTATGGCAAGGCGAGAAAATTTTACCATAAACTTTTTGTAACGAGGCTGCTCTGTGGCATGATTAGCGCAGAGCAACCCGAATTAGAGCGCTATGTTAGTTAATTTTTCAAAAATGCACGGCCTGGGCAACGATTTTGTTGTAATTGATAACATTACACAAAACGTTTTCTTGTCACGAGACCAAATAAAAAAACTGGCAGATCGCCATTTCGGCATCGGCTTTGACCAACTATTAATGGTTGAAGCGCCTTATTCTCCCGATCTTGATTTCCATTATCGTATTTTTAATGCTGACGGTAACGAAGTAGAACAATGCGGCAATGGTGCTCGGTGTTTTGCCCGTTTTGTACGGATGAAAGGCCTTACTAATAAACATAAAGTCACCGTATCTACCAAATCAGGTAATTTAACCTTATACATCGAAAAAGATGGCCAAGTCACCGTCAACATGGGTCACCCTAATTTCGAACCGAGCAAAATTCCACTCAAAGCGACTAAGCGTGAACTGACTTATATTATTCGAGCAGAAGAACACACCGTATTTAGTGGTGCAGTATCAATGGGTAACCCACATTGTGTACTTGAAGTTGATGATATAGAGACAGCTGACGTCAGCACTTTAGGCCCGCTACTTGAAAATCATGAACGTTTTCCACAGCGCGTTAACGTGGGCTTTATGCAAGTGATTAATTCTGAGCATATTAAATTGCGAGTTTGGGAACGTGGCGTTAACGAAACGCTCGCCTGCGGTACAGGCGCATGTGCAGCAATGGTAATTGGCCAAATTCAAAGTAAATTATCCACCACAGTACAGGTCGATTTACCGGGCGGTAGTTTGCAAATTCGCTGGCAAGGTGAAGGCCATCCAGTGCGAATGACTGGCCCTGCAGAGCATGTATTTGATGGGCAGGTCGCTTTATGAGTAACTCAAACGACAAAGTAACTAGTGAGCAAGTGAGTGAGTTTTTACAACAAAACCCATTGTTTTTAGCTCAAAATCCAGCACTATTAGCCCAACTTGAGCTGCAGCAAGCGCAAGGCGCAACCTCATTAGTGCATATTCAACAGCGTCAATTGCGTGAACACAACACCATGTTGAAAAGCAAAATTGACAGCTTAATTAAGCACGCAAAAGAAAATGAGCTAATTTATAGCTTGTTCAGCGAGTGTCATCGCCAGCTTTGGACTAACTACGACTTTAAAACTTTAGCAATAAACTTACGCAATATTATTTGTACTAATCCGGCGATTAATGAATGCCACTTGCTTAAGTATGATAAAAAGTTTGCGCAACTAATTGAACACCGCTTAGAGCATAATGGCGTTTATCTAGGTCGCGTAAATCAGCAAGAGCGAGATTTACTGTTCAGCCCTGCTACACAATCAACTGCGCTCTATTTAATTGGTAACAGTCAGCACCCTATCGCTATTTTGGCCTTTGGCAGTGATGATGCAAACCACTTCGAACCGGCAAAAGATAGTTTATTTGTACTTGAGTTTGTTCGCTCACTGCAACTTAGACTGTTGGAATTGGAACTAGAGCGGGCATGAGCGAGCAGCAGCCGCCAAATGTTGATCAATTATGTGACAAACTAAGCGATAAGTGGCGCACGCCAATCCTATTATTTAGTGATTATCTGCGCTTCGAAAGACAATACTCACCACACACTATCAGCCAGTACACCAGCCAACTTAACTTCGCTGCATTGTATTTCAGCAAACTGTGTAATGATTGGTCAAGCGTACAGGGTGAGCATATACGCCGTTACAGCATGCAGCTTAGAAGCAAGCAACTAAGTGGCCGTACGATTAGTTTAAAGCTCAGCTGCATTCGCAGTTTGTATAAGTTTTTAAAGACCAAAGATAACAGTCAACAAAACCATTATCATAATCCGGCAGAAGCAATCAAAGGCCCCAAGTTTGCCAAACCCCTGCCTAAAAACCTTGATGTAGACCAAATGGCACGGTTACTTGATATTCACGATGATGATCCTCTTGCAGTTCGCGATCAGGCGATGATGGAGCTGATGTATTCGTCTGGCTTACGAATTAGTGAGTTAGTTGGTGCCAATATACAAGATATAAATCGCAGTGCGGGGGAAATATTAGTCCGCGGTAAGGGCAACAAAGAACGCCTGTTACCAGTGGGAGGCAAAGCGCTAGAATCATTAAATAAATGGCTTAAACTACGCCCTCAATTTGCTCATCCAGAAGAAATTGCAGTATTTGTCAGTAGCAAAAAGTGCCGTATTTCAGCACGTCACGTTCGACTTCGCATGCAAGAGTGGGGAATAAAACAAGGTATTAGCAGCCAAGTACACCCACATAAATTACGCCATTCATTTGCATCACATATTTTAGAATCATCGGGTGACTTGCGAGCAGTACAAGAGTTACTGGGTCACAGCAGTTTATCGGCCACCCAAGTGTATACCCATTTAGATTTTCAGCATTTAGCTAAAGTGTATGACAACACGCACCCTCGCGCTAAAAAACGTTCAAATACCGACTAGCAAGGAGCTTATATGATCCGCTTTAATCGTGCCATTTCACCTTTTACCGTATTGAGTTTTGACTTAGACGACACCTTATACAATAACCATCCGATAATTACAGCAGCCGTTCAAGCACAGATAAATTATCTAAATGCATTGCCAAACTGGCAAGCACAAGGTAAAGACTATTGGCAACAGTGCCGTGAGCAGGCGCTACTTGATAACCCCGAGTTAGTCGACAATGTTACGCAGTGGCGCAAAAGCACTCTGCGTACAGCACTGGCAAAGCTCGGTTATCAAAACGCAGAGCTCGAACACCATGCTAATAATGCTTATCAAGCATTTGCTGATGCCCGCAGCCAAATTGTAGTGGATGATAAAGTGCTCGATTTACTTTCACAACTGAGTAAACGCTATCGCTTAATTGCTATTACCAATGGTAATGTAGAAATTGAACGTTTTAACTTAAATGGTGTATTTGAACTGGTTTTACAAGCAGGTATTCACGGTAAAGCTAAACCTCATACCACGATGTTTGAACAGGCCGCCGCCGCGCTTGGCGTCCCAACCCAGCACATTTTGCACATTGGTGATAGTTTAGACACCGATGTACAAGGTGCGCATAATGCGGGTTGTCAGTCACTTTGGTTAAATGACCAACCAGCTAAATATGCCTACAAAGGCTTAGCCGATATTGAAATAACTGATATTCAAGCGCTTAAACACTTTTTAAGCCAGCCATAATATTCTAGGAGCGAGCAATGAAAGGGACTGCTGTTACTAAATTTATCACGCTGCTGCTACTGCTATCAGTGGCACTTAATGGCTATTTATTGTGGCCACAACAGCAAGCAACAGCCCCACAAGCAGCCGTTAAATTGTCGCCATCAGTTATCGTTGAAAACAATCAGCAATCACTCTATCAGCAAGCTCTACAGCAATTTAATCAGCGACAGTTTACGGCTGCCTTAGCCAGCTACCAAGCATTAACTACAAGCCAGCCATTACAAGCTGAACAACTTTACTTTTTATGGTTAGATAAACTCGATAACTGGTTAAAAAATAATGAGCTCACAGTTGCTGAGACTTTTTTGCAATTATTTTTAAATAGCTATCCATACGATATAAATATGTTACAGCTTGATGCCGAACGTTTAGTGAAAAACCAGCAGCTACACCAAGCTATTGTTGCGTTATTATCATTGCAATCACTTGCCAATGAAAGCCAGCAAGCAGCCATTAATATGCGTTTAATACAATTGACCATGGCACAAATAAAAACGCTTACAGAGCAGCACGCGTGGCAAAAAACCATTAATCAAACCTTAGTGTGGCTTGATTATGATAACGAAAATCCTAATTACTTATTCGCACTCGCTAATGCGTATTACCATCTCGGTGACCTGCTAAGCGCGCAAGCAACATTAGATCGCTTTCCTTTGGAGCATCCATTACAAGCGAAAGTTGCTGAATTACAAACACGCATAGCACAAGCGCAAAGCGGTATTGATCTGGTGCCATTACGTCCATACGGCGCACACTATTTATTAGATATGCAAATCAACGATGCGCTCAACACCCAACTAATGATAGATACCGGGGCAAGCTTTACCGTATTACCAAATAACGTATTTCAAGCATTACGGCCAATACCCGACTATATTGATAGCTTAAGCATCAATACCGCCAACGGCCAAGTAATCGCAAAACGTTACCAACTTGATTCAATTTTAATTGGCCAGCAATATATTGAAAACTTTGAAGTGTTAGTAATTGATAACCATAGTGGGTATGGATTACTCGGCATGAATTTTTTACAGTTGTTTAAATTTAATATTAATCAACAAACTAATCAGCTAGAGTTAGCTAAATAAGGATGACTATGACACTCAACGATTTTTTAAGCCGTCTGGCTAATGAGCCACACACCATTGCATTTGCCGATACGATGGCAGTGATTGAAGCAAACTATACTTTTACAGCCTGCGCATTCAATAACCACGGCTTAAAAAGTGCCGTTGGTGAAAATAATGGCTCATGTAAAATTTTTGCTTTTGCTAAACTAAACCAACTAAGTAAACAAAATACTCTAGATTGCTTTGGCGCGTTTTATCGTGATGATGTACTTGGCAATCCTAATGAGCACGATCACATGAACATTCGCACATTTATGTTAGCACCAGAAGTAACCCCCTTCTTGGGCATTACTTTTGATGGCGAACCATTAACAGCTAACTAAGTGATTTTTCCATAAAGTAGCGGGTGCCAGAGCGAGGATAATTATCGAGTTGATATTTAACTTCATAACCACGATGTTCATAAAATGGTTTAGCTTGAAAATCTAAAGTATCAAGCTGAACTTGCAGCGCACCTAACTGCTTACCCTTTAATTCGATCGCGCTAAGTAACTTACTAGCTAGGCCTTGACCGCGTGCTTTTTCATCACACCAAAGCCAATTTATTTGTAACCAGTTACCAAATAATTGAGCAGCTACAGCCGCCACGACTTGCTGATTTTCATCAACAAATTTACACCCCAATGGCAGTCTTTGTGCATCAAAGTGAGCTTGATTATAAGCAACTATTTGCTCACGCAATAACTGTTCTAATACCTGTGAATCATCATTTTCAAACTGATACATGGTCGCTTTTTTACCAAGTTAAAAGGTCAGTTTAAATGACTAATAAGTTAATATAAATGATTTTTACCGTAAGGCACCTCAAGCATATTACTGCCCACTTTTTCAGGCTGGCCACACATTTCATCGTATGCGCTGGTATGACGCAATACCATTTGCGCATAACTAAGGTGGTCGAGTCGTTTTTGAATATGCAATGGGCTTAAGCCACGAATAAACTCCCCCTGCTCATCCGTTACATAATACTCAACATTGTTGATCATCACCGACACTTGGTATAAAGCCATTTCCAATGAGTGAACAATAACTTTTTGCAAAGGCTGATGGTTTTTAAGTTCTGATAATTTTATCGCCATGGTGAAACCCTTTTTACAGTGGATTAAGTTATCTGTACGTTGCTTTGATATACTTTGATCAATTTAAACCGAAGCGACTTAATTTATGAGCGAGAAAACTCGTCTAGCTAAATACCTTGCCCATGCTGGCGTTTGTTCTCGTAAACAAGCCTCGCGGCTGATTGATGAAGGTGTGGTGAGCGTAAATAACCGCCCAGCCAATCATATTGATCACGTTGATGATAACGACGATATACGCGTCAATAACACGCGCGTACAAGGTAAAGCAACGCGCGTTTATTATGCCTATCACAAACCGGTAGGAATTGATTGTAAACTCAATCAACATGACCCTAGCAGCTTAATTCACCATCTACCAACAGACACCCGCGTATACCCCATTGGCAGGCTAGATAAAGATTCTCGTGGTCTGTTAATACTGACTAATGATGGTGAATTTTGTAATCAGCTGATCCATCCTGACTTCCACCAGCCAAAACGTTATTTAGTCACTGTTGATAAACCGCTTAATGATGGCTTTAGCCAAAAAATGGCAAATGGTGTGCCTGTTGATAAACATATCACACTGCCATGCACCGTGGAGAAAGTAGCCGACTGCCAATTTAGTATTATTTTAAAGCAAGGGCTGAATCGCCAAATCCGAAAAATGGCCCATTACTGTGGCTATAAAGTGATTGATCTTTACCGAGAACAAATTGCCGAGCTTAATTTGGCCACCCTAAGCCTGCCAGAAAATACCTATCGTAAAATAAATAAATCTGACATTTTAAAAAACTAATTATTTTTATATAAAATAGTTGCAAAGTTTGATTACAGGTGTAATCTTAAGTTAAAGATTACACCTGTAGGCAATATATATATGATTGAATTATCAAAAGCAGAATTTGAAGTGCTCGATGCACTTTGGCTGAACTACCCTGCTACAGCAAGCCAAATTATCGAGCGTTTAAGCGATGATAAACAATGGCACGAAAAAACCATTAAAACCTTACTCGGTCGGTTAGTAAAAAAAGGCGCACTCAGCTTTGAAAAAGATGGCCGCCAGTATATTTACACTCCTTGCATGGAACGCGCTGAATACACGCTAAAAGAAAGTCAAAATTTTATTGAGCGTTTTTTTAGTGGCCGTATCGCGCCGTTAGTCAGCGGTTTTGCTAAATCTGAGCAACTTTCTCAACAAGACATCAACGAACTTAAAAAGGTGATTGATGACTGGGAAAAACAGCAAAAGTAAGGGCTTAATATGTTAGAAAACACCTTTAACTGGCTTCTTGAGCAGCAACTATTAATCAGCTTACTGATACTCAGTTTGCTCGTTTTAGAACGCTATTCACTAAAATGGCTCAATGCTAACTTTGTCTATAAGTTATGGCTAATGTTACCAATCACATTACTGCTAGCAAATATGCCAGAGCATTTTAAGCCGCTGCCAAACAACGTCATTAGCACTATGCTGATCAGCCCCAAGCAAGGTTTTTCAACAACGATTAGTATTAGTTGGGTACTAGTTTATAGCGCTATATTTAGCATACTGGCGTTAACTGCCATCGTGGTACACCTGCGGTTTATCAACCAATTACGATTAACCAATCTTGATGATAAAGTGCTGATTGACGCACATCCCGACATGCAACTATTACAAAGTAGCGCCGTTAGTACACCAATGGTTATAGGGCTATTCAGTAATCAGCTAGTCCTACCAACCGCCTATACACAACACATTGATAGCACTGCGTTAACGCTGATCATTGAACATGAAAAAGTACATATAAAACGCGCCGATAATTTATTTAATACGCTGGCATTAATGGCCACATTGCTGATTTGGTTTAATCCACTGGCTTGGCTTGGCTACATGAACTTTAGACGCTTGCAAGAGCTGTCGTGCGACGAAAAAGTACTGACCAATAAAACTACTCAACAACGCATTTTATACAGTAAAGCTCTGATCAACTGTGCA
The DNA here is from genome assembly GCF_014164235.1 of Pseudoalteromonas sp. SG44-17. Taxonomy (NCBI): domain Bacteria; kingdom Pseudomonadati; phylum Pseudomonadota; class Gammaproteobacteria; order Alteromonadales; family Pseudoalteromonadaceae; genus Pseudoalteromonas; species Pseudoalteromonas sp. SG44-17. The sequence goes on from NZ_JACJEV010000010.1 coordinate 46,536, forward strand.
GCAAATAGCCGTGCAGGGTTAATAGCTTACTCACACTATGGAGATAAAAACACGATGTTACAACGACTCAATCAAATCAAACACACCGGCAATAGCTCAATGATTGCCAAAGGCGCTTTACTTATTTTTGCAGCGGGTATGATCAGCAGCTTTGCTATCGCAAAACAACCTGAAGCAATAAGTAAGGTGCAAGCTATTTCACCCATCATGCGTATTGAGCCTATTTACCCGATACAGGCAGCTGAACAAGGTATCAGCGGTTCAGTAGTATTAAAATACGATATTAGCCCAGCCGGAAAGACACAAAATGTGTCGGTTGTGAATGCCAAACCTGAAAGAGTATTCGATAAAGAGGCAAAAAAAGCGCTAATGCAATGGCAATATAAGCCTTCAAATTCAGGCTTTAAAGATGTATTGGTACAGTTAGACTTTGCAATTGACAGTAATTACAAATCAGAAGAACTGATTGAAAAGGTGACTGTTGCGGCTAAGTAAATTTTAACAACCAAGACCCTAAAGCAAGCGCCTTATTGAAGCCGCTTGCTTTAGCGTTTTAAAAAACAAAGCTTATACCAATCGACTTAAATATTTAACCATTCTAGCGAGCTAAATAAAGCACTAACTGCGTTATAATTTTTTCAAGTAGAACAACTACATGTCAAAATTTACGCCTTGTTATCACTGTATTTATCTGTCGCTATAAATGGTCAGTAACTTAACACGATTGGTATTACAAGCACACAACAATCATAGCGACTGCAGCAGCTAAACCAACCAGCCATGATAAAGAACGCAGTACGTCTAAATTTAGATAGTAAAAAGCACAATATAGAACGCGGGCAATAATATGAGTAATGGCTAATAGCTCAGTAACTTGGTGAACATTATTGGTGCCCAGCACGGTGGCTAACGCTACAGCAAACACGGCCAATGATTCAAAACAATTTTGATGTGCCGCCAGCGCCCTTGCGCCAAATCCGGTGAGCTTAGACTGTTGCTCTCTTGGGTGCTTATTATCGTAGCCATCGAGCTTGTTCATTGCAAATGCCACGGGGGCCTTGGCAAAGTAAGGCATCAGTACAGCAAGTAGTGCGCAAATAAGTAATATCGTCATCGTTACTCCTAATCATAGTTTTCATTAACTTAGCACAGCTAAACTGATCGCGTAATTGACTTGAGTAATAAAAAAGCCGCAATGACTTATATGAATAAATACAAGGCATTGCGACTAACAATAACATCGCGATAACTATAGCCCAAAAAGTTGGATTTGCAGCTGTGGCATATTGTCGCAGCAAAGATATTTTCATTTTATGGAATCTTAGTTCGCTTTAGAGCCCTGGCACTGGTAACTTATCCGCCTCTGTGAATTGCTGTTTTTTCATTATGACTTGGATCTTTTTAACTATTTTAGCCGCTTTTATGCAGTCGTGGCGCAACGCTTTACAAAGTAAACTAAGTGCGCATGTGAGTGTTGCAGGCGTCACCTTAGCGCGCTTTATACTTGCAAGCCCACTTGCTTTGGCATATCTCATTTCATTATATCTCTATCAAGATGCTCCCTTACCCACCTTCAACCTAGCTTTTATTAGCTACATTGTCGGCGCGAGCATAGTGCAAATTATTGCAACAGGATTAATGGTGACGTTATTTAAAATGAATAACTTTGCTGTTGGTGCTGGTCTTGCAAAAAGTGAAGCTCTCGTTGCGGCTATACTAGGAGTATTATTTTTTGGCGCAACGCTATCTTTATTAGGCTGGCTTGGCGTGTTTATTGGCTCAATTGCAGTATTACTATTAAGTGGAATTGCTAACATTAAGCACTTTAGCTTAAAAACAGCCTTACTAGGCTTGGCCTGTGGGACAGCATTTGCACTTTCCTCATCATGGATACGCGAAGCAAGCCTAAACTCAGGTCTGTCGTTTCCTTATTCCGCAGCATGGGTTTTACTGCTTATTATCAGCCTGCAAACTATCATGCTATGTGGTTATATTACAGTAAGGGAACGCTCAACATTTCGCGCTATGTGGAACCATAAAAAAACCACCAGTGCGGTGAGTTTTTTTAGCTGCATAGGCTCGATTGGTTGGTTTAGTGCGATGAGTTTACAGCATGTTGCCTATGTCAAAACCTTAGGGCAAGTAGAAGTATTTTTTACAATCTTGATCTCAGTTTTATGGCTCAAGCAGCCTTTAAAACGTCAAGATACCGCAGGGCTGGTGTTAATTGCTATAGCCGCAGTATTAGTCATGTTACCTTCGATATAAACAACAAAGGCGGCTCACTGCAACGTGGCCGCCTTTCGATTTTTTAATTCACTGAATTAATGGCTGATTTTCAATGTGATAACGCCGCTAATAATCATTAATACACCGGCAATACGGCCGAATGTTGCTGCATCATTATAAAATAGTATCCCTACTAAAAATGTTCCTGCCGCGCCAATGCCTGTCCACACTGCGTAGGAAGTCCCCATCGAAATATCACGCTGTGCCAGCCATAACATAAAACCACTGGCGACCATAAACGCCACTGCAATGCCAATACCTAACCAGCGATGTTCACCCTCTTGCGACATTTTTAATCCTACAGGCCAGCCAATTTCCAGCAAGCCTGCAATAATTAAATAAATCCACGCCATTAATTTTCTCTCTTTTTCAATATTACATCGTACAGATCTTCACGACGATCTTTTAAGTTACGCACCGTGCCTTCACTGTGCAGAACTTTTAATTTATCCATATCTAAATCACTAAATAACAGCATTTCAGTATTGGGGGTTGCTTCATTAAGCGTAGCATCATGAGGGAACGAAAAATCAGACGGTGTTAATACCGCTGATTGTGAATACTGCACATCAAGACTTTCAACTTCTGGTAAGTTACCTACCGATCCGGCAATAACCACGTAGCATTCGTTTTCAATGGCCCGCGCCTGCGCGCAGTGGCGTACTCGTAAATAACTATTTTTGGTGTCGGTCCAAAATGGCACAAACAGAATATCGAGACCTTGTTTTGCTAAAATACGTGACAATTCAGGAAATTCAACATCGTAACAAATTTGAATACCCACGCGTCCAGCATCAGTATCAAATACCGCAATTTTGTCACCACCTTGAATCACCCAGTCATTTTGTTCATGAGGCGTGATATGAATTTTACGTTGTTCGTCAATTTTACCACTGCGATGGCATAAATAACTGACATTATAGATTTTATCGCCTTCAGCAAGCGGCATTGAGCCGGTGATAATATTCGCATTATACTCAATCGCCATACGCGACATCGCATCACGAAAAGTCTCCGTGTATTCGGCTAAATAACGAATAGCCTCGGTCTGATTTCTTTGCTCTGTAAGCCCCATTAGTGGCGCATTAAAAAACTCCGGAAAAAGAATAAAATCACTTTTGTAATCAGACACTGTGTCTACAAAATATTCGACCTGCGTGAGCATTTCTTCAACCGACTCAACACTGCGCATTTGCCATTGCACTGCGCCTACTCGCACTATCGACTTCGTTGATTCAAGTACCGTGTCGGTCGGTTCAAACATAATGTTATTCCACTCAAGTAGCGTGGCATAACCCACCGAATTTTGATCTTCCGGTAAATACTTTTTAAGTAAGCGTTTAACCTGGAAATCATTCGACAATTGAAAACTTAAAATTGGATCATACAGCTCTTTATGATCGACTTTGGCAATATATTCTGTTGGACTCATGTCACTGCTATGATTGTAATAACGCGGAATACGTCCGCCCGCCAAAATAGCCCGCAGATTATACTGACGACATAATTCTTTACGCGCATCATAAAGCCTGCGCCCTAAACGCATACCACGATGAGTAGGCGAAATAACCACATCTAACCCATACAGCGCATCACCATCGGGGTCACTAAATACCCGGTCATGGCCGTCAACAATATCTTCATAGGTGTGCGGATTAGAAAAGCGCGTGTAATCAACTTGCACACTCAACGCAATCCCTACCAGCACGCCATCATCCACCATGCCCAACTGCCCTTCAGGGAACTGGTCAATCAGTCTAAATATAGTATGGCTTGGCCATGCACCACCTAAATCTGGATAAGCCTGATCCATCAAAGTTTTTACTTGTGGATACTGCTCTTTAGTTAAATTACAAATCTCAAGATGGGTTTTTTCTGCCGACATACACAACTCCTTTAGGCGTAGGACATTAAATTTGATAGTTCAATACGCGCATAATACGTGATCAGCTCTGAACGCTTGCTTAGTGCAGCATACCTAGCGCTGGTTTATTTTTAAGATAGCACCAACAACAGTGTTGAAGTAAGTATAAGTAGGTATAAATTTTTAGTTTTACACCTCTTTGCTCAGCTAACATTAACGCTGGTTTAGCGGTTTTCGACCTAAAGCTTAGGTTAATTGCACTTTATAAGAGTAAAAGTAATGGCCGAAATCAAGCGGCCACTACCTCAAAACAAGGTGGCTTTACTCATTTAAAGCTCATTTGCAGGTAATATTGTGATCTCATGCATTAGTGTTTGCGGTAATAGCGGCGTTGGTTTTGCAGCTACGTAGTCATCAAATCCTGCGCGATAAAATGGCGATAGTGGATGACCTGACTGGCCACCGGGAATGGCCATTATGGCGTTTTCTAAATGCCCAGGTTGAGCAATAAATCGCTGTGACGCACCAAAACTACGCCCCTGCACTGCTGGCATATAACTGTCGCCAAATCCTGGCGCTGTCGGCATATTTAATAATTTACTTAGTTGTGGTATTTGCTGTGCGAATGGATGCTCAATAACCAATTCATTAACTGTCCCCCACTGCCAACCTTTTAAGTTACTGCCAAACTCTTTACTTAAATTACTGACAACTTGACTAAATGAATCAGTTAATTGTGCATCCCAATCAGCAAATTGTGGATTTAACCAGCTATCTGGTTGCTGTTCAATAAGCTGCCATATTGCCGGCTCTAAATCACGTTTAACATACTTTAATGAACCGCCCTGAGCCTGTAAATTTGCTTGCATAGCCGTAAATACACTATTGATAACTTCATCACGATAACGCCTAACCAGCGTGTAGCCTATTGACGTTGCACAGGCGCAACCTTGCCAGTTCTCTAACTCTTTTATGTACTGCTGATTAGCCGAACTATTTCTATTAAGCTGTTGCAGCAATAAGCTATGCCACGGTTGTAAAAAGCGCGCCTGATTATCATGCTGCAACTGGTTAAAATTAGCTTCATTAAAATGTTGCTTTTCATACAATCTATCACGAATTTGACTAGATCGTGCTCCCAAGGCATAACCACCATTACCAAAACGCTGGTCATCCAAAGCCGATACAACGCGAGAGTTCCCAGTCCATAAACGGCCATCAACAGGATTTTTAACTTCCGGCCTTTGCTGTTCATTATGCTGCCAAAGTGTTGAGTAGTCATTTTCCTGAACAGCTAGTTCACTGGGCTTAATACGCCCTGGAATGGCTCCCATATTTTTCCAACCCGCATTGCCTTGGCTATCTACCACCATTAAGTTTTGTACTGGAATACCCACTTCACTGGCAATCAGCAGCGCGTCATCGACAGTGGTTGCTTGTTCTAATTTCAATAAATCCATATCGACTGCATAAGGTTGATGGCCAACCCAGCTAAGCGCATAAGGCTTGCCATTTATTTCTCGCACTGGACCATACTCACTCAATGTCAGCTTATATTCTTCAATTGACCCATCGGGTAGTGCTATTTGCTCAACTTCTTGCCATGTTTTACTGTTATCAGTTAATGCTACCCAATCGGCAGTATCGAGGTAACCATTAGTAAATCCCCACGCAATATTGTTATTAGTTCCCACCACAATTGCTGGTGCGCCAGGCAAGGAAACCCCTGTCACTTGGCTCACTTTTCCTGACATTGCATAGTTAAGTTGCGCACGATACCAAATAACCGGCACCGCCATCGACAAGTGCATATCATCCGACAGCATCCCAGCACCTGTGGTAGTTAACTGCCCAGTCACCGCCCAGTTATTACTACCACGTTCTTGATTTACATCAATCCTGAGTAAAGCTTGTAAGGTTTGCTTAGGAAATTCAGGAATAGTTAAATTATAAGGTGCGAGTGTGCTGCCATCTAAAGCCGCTTGATATTGACTGGGTTGAGTTAAAAAACTGACCATTTCTGGGCCATAAATATCGGCAATTTGAATTAACGCTTGGTCACGTTCAAAGGTCGCCGTTTGTAAATCTAAGTACATACTGTAAATCACTAACAAACTGTCTTCACTGCGCCAAGGCTTTTGCTCAGCGCCTGTTAGTAAATATTCAAAACTGCTAAAACCTACCTGTGCTAAGCCTTCGTTAACGCCAGCGGCATAACTTGTTAATAATGCTTGATCTGCTTGAGGCAATTGCTCAACAATCGCAGCGCTGCGTTTTCGTAACTGGTGGAAGCGCATTTTTTTATCCAAACCTAATGCTGCTTTACCAAACAGTTCACTCAACTCACCTGCAGCATTACGGCGCAACAAATCCATTTGAAAAAATCGGTCTTGACCATGTGCGAAACCTAAACCATACGCAGCATCAAGGCGGTTCTCAGCTGAAATAACTGCTTGACCCAGTTGGTCTCGGGAGATTTTTACCGCTTGGCTGACGTGGTTACTACGCCCATTACCATCAAGCGCCGGTAAGCTAATTGACAGTACACCATAAATAACTGCTGTTGCAGCCAATCCTAAAATTACGATTGCTAACACCAACCACTTGATAATTTTAAACATGAACCAGTCCTTTCACTCTTAATTAGCTCTATCATAACCATAGTTTTATGAAAAATAATGCGCTTAGTTCGTTTTTAGATAAAATAAATCACTGTAGCAACAACCAGCTTATATGAAGTTATTCTTAATACTTTCCCCACATAACGTGCGGTTATTTAAATAAAAAACAAATAGCTCAATTGATCGGACTATTTTTATTTCCGTGATAAATTGACTATAGTTGAACAGCCAAATATTAAAAGCACAAGTCGCTAATGCCATTGTTAAAAACAGATGATCACAAACAAGTCTACAAATTTAAACTGATATTTTGGTGCTCGCTCGTTTTTATTTTATTAATCAGTTTAGTGCTTGATCAGATCAGTTATAAACGTGCCCAAGAATCTCATCGACTATTAATTTTATCTGAAGTAAGTAGCTACCGTACTCAACTTGAATCAACATTAGTATCGAATATTCAATTGGTGCGTGGTTTAGCTGTTGCAGTTGCTGCAGAGCCTAATTTAGATCAACAACGTTTTGCCCAAATTGCCGCGCCATTATTCGACACCTCATCTGAATTACGCAATATCGGTGGTGCACCTAATATGGTGATCCGCATGACTTACCCATTGGCAGGCAATGAAAAAGCCATAGGGCTAAACTTTTTAGAGAACAAAGCACAACGTGCAGATGCAATTCGTGCGCGTGATAACAATGAAATAGTTATGGCAGGCCCACTTACATTAGTGCAAGGTGGTGAGGCATTAATTGCCCGAGTCCCTGTGTACCTTCCCCCTGACAAGCATTTTTGGGGACTGCTCTCGGTAGTACTCGACATAGACAAAATATATAAAAAAGCGGGTATCTACGAACTAGAAGAAGACTATGATGTTGCCATTCAAGGACGCAATGGCTTGGGTCTAAAAGGAGAGTTTTTCCGCGGTAAAGCGGATATTTTAGAGCGAAACCCTCTGGAATTTACTTTAACCTTTCAAGGTGGCGAGTGGGAAATTTTTGTTACTCCTAAAGTTGGTTGGGAACCTCCAAATTCTGCGATTTGGCCGCTGAGATTAGCAATATTTACTATTTGCGGGCTATTAATTTTAGCCTTTCTATTATTCTTAAAAATGCTCAATCGCCAGCTAAGAAATGAAAAAATGCTAGTGACAATGAGTAGTCTTGCAAAAATTGGCGCTTGGTCATTTAACCTTGAAACACAACAAGTATATTGGTCAGATATGACCAAAAACATTTTCAAATATCCACTAGACGAACAACCTGATTGGCCAACGAACTTTTCTTACTTTAAAGAAGGCGAAAGCCGTGACACGATAAAAAAGCTCGTTGAGCGAGCAATTAAATATGGTGAAAGTTACGAAGTTGAGCTCGAAGTTATCGATTCTAAAGGTAATGCTTTATGGGTGTTAGTGCATGGTGAGGCCGAAATCCGTAATGGCCGCTGTATTAAGATTTTTGGCTCTTTACAAGATATAAACGTCCGTAAATGCATTGAATTAGAAAGCAGTAAAACCGCTTTGCACAATGAGGTACTCGCCTCACTTACCGTTAATAACGCTGTGTTGACTGGTAATTTAAAACAAGCAAAAGATATTATTACACAATCAATTTGCGATGCATTTAATGTTGAACGTGCCAGTATATGGCTGTTCAATGATGCAAGAGATCAACTGCAATCATTTGCCAATCATGGTAAACACGGCCCAGATAACACCGTGTTACCAGCATGGCAGCAAACTGAGTTAAATAATTTTTTTACAGCCATTGATAACCAAGCTGTGATCCGCGCTTCAAATGCACTGAGCAATAAATTTACAGCCCCGCTTACAGCGCTCTATTTAGCTCCTTTCGACATAAAATCAATGCTTTGTGTATCTATCCCTACAGGAAGCGGGGCGATTGGTATTGTTTGTGCTGAGCATTGTCAGTATCCGCGGGTATGGTCGCGTAACGAAGAAAGCTTTTTAATTGCCGTTGCCGCTTTAATTGGCAGTTTATATTCTAGCGAGCAACGTATAGAAACCGAGCAACAATTAGTCACAGCAAAAGAAGCAGCGGAACAAGCTGTAACCGCTAAAGGTGAGTTTTTAGCGAGCATGAGCCACGAAATTCGCACCCCGATGAACGGTGTGCTCGGGATGCTTAATATTGTGCAACAGACTAAGTTAGATCCTCAGCAAGCGCATCATATTGAATTAGCACAATCATCAGCGCAATCGCTGCTTAATATAATTAACGATATTCTGGATTTTTCAAAAATTGAAGCTGGTAAATTAGATATCGAAGAGATTGCCTTTAATTTACCGAAATTACTCGGTGAAGTGGTCGAGTCATTTGCCCTTAAAGTAGAGCAACATAATACTAAACTGATTTTAGATGCCACTAAAATTAATGTAAATAAGATTGTTAGTGACCCAAATAGGCTTCGCCAAATTATTAATAATTTACTCGGTAATGCCGTTAAATTTACTCATAATGGTGAAATTATCGTGAGCGCAAACTTAAAAAATACCACTAACGGGACTTTTTTAGATTGCTCAATTATTGATACCGGTATTGGTATTAAAGCCGACAAACAAGCTTCGTTATTTGATTCTTTCACTCAAGCCGATACCTCAACTACTCGCCAATATGGCGGCACAGGCTTGGGCCTGGCGATTGTTAAGCAGCTGTGTAATTTGATGGATGGAGAAATCAATGTCACGAGTGTTTATGGCCAAGGCAGTACATTTACTTTTTCCATTAAAGTACAGCCGCTACTGGGTAAAGAACAAGACTTACCGAGTCATTTAATTACAAACAAACATATTTTAATTGTCGATACTTGTCCGTTAAATAGCTCAATTGCGCAAAAACAACTGAATGTGTGGGGGGCACGTGCGCATATCCTCAAAAACTACCTAGCCTTGAGTTACTATCTCAATTCGAGCGATGAATTGATTGATGCTGTGCTGCTTGATTATAGCTTTTTTCAGCAAGCCGGCGCCGCTGCAATTAATGCATTGAAAACTTACCTAAGCGAGCATCACGTAAAACTGATCCTTATGGCACCAATGAGTTTCTCACAAGAAGCACATGCAAACTTGCCAATCGAAGCCGATTGCATGATTTTTAAACCACTGACGCCTTCGGACTTGTTTGATTCTTTGGCGAATGAAAAATTTATCGAGCAACAACAAAATAACAATGCACTACCAGCAAGTATTGCAATCAACAATACACACTTTGTAAATCAAGACAAAATCCTGCTGGTAGAAGACAATAAAGTAAATCAAGTCGTTGCCTGTGCATTACTAAAACAAGCAGGCATAAGTTTTGATATCGCTGAAAATGGTCTGGAAGCTATTGAAAAACTAAAAAACAAAACCACAGAACCATACAAGCTATTGTTAATGGACTGCCAGATGCCAGAAATGGATGGTTACCAAGCAACTAAGGCTATCCGTAATGGGGATGCGGGTGAATACTACAAAAACGTAACTATTATTGCGTTAACCGCAAATGCTATGCAAGGCGATAGAGATAAATGCCTCAGTGCAGGAATGACTGATTACCTAACCAAACCACTCGATTTTGATGCGCTTAATCCGAAACTGCAACAATGGCTTGGTAAACAATAAAGGTGTAAGCTAAGGCATAACAAAAAGAAGGATTTATTATGCAACTCACTGCTATTGAACAACGTGTGATCGGCTGCCTACTTGAAAAACAAAGCACCACACCAGAGCATTACCCGCTGTCACTAAATGCATTGACCAATGCGTGCAATCAAAAATCGAACCGAGAGCCAGTGCTCACGCTCAGCGAAACTGAAGTACAAGAGGCGCTAGACTCGCTAGTTTCCCAGCGGTTAGTTACATTAGATGAAGGGTTATCTGGACGCGTAACTAAGTTCGCACATCGCTTTTGCAATACTGAATTTGGTAATTTACAGTTAACGGAGCAACAGCGCGCTATTATTTGTTTAATGCTGCTACGTGGCCCACAAACCCCTGGTGAATTAAGAACCCGAAGTAATCGGCTCGCTGAGTTTAATAATGTTGCTGAAGTTGAGTCGGCATTAAATGCCTTGATGACTGCCGAACATGTGACTAAACACCCGCGAGAACCCGGCAAACGTGAAAGCCGTTACAGCCATTTATTTGCTGATCCACAAAGTGCTGTTGCAGTAGAACCACCTGAATTGCCAGCACTCAAAGCTGACGAGTTGAATGAGTTACTTGCTGAAATTGATGAGCTAAAAGCTGAATTACAAAAAATTAAGCTACATTTAGGGCTTTAAATTAAACCCTTTGAATTAGATAATAATTCCAATTGCATTAAATAGAGATCATGCTTTTAAGCTAATTGGTATAACCATGACAACCAGTAATATTATTAGGAGAGCTCAGCATGCGCGCTGAAATAGTGGCAGAAATGAAAGTCCAGCCAAATATAGACGTCAACAACGAGATCACACGCCGCGTAAACTTTATAAAAAACCGTTTAGTGGCAGCACATTCACGCTCTTTAGTGCTGGGGATTAGTGGCGGTGTAGATTCCTCTACCTGTGGTCGCTTATGCCAACTCGCCGTTAACGAATTAAATGCGCAGCAACAAACCGACAAGTATCAATTTATTGCGGTTCGCTTACCGTATGGTGTGCAAGCTGATGAAGCTGAAGCGCAATTGGCTGTTGATTTTATTCAACCAAATAAGCGCCTAACAGTGAATATTAAACCCGCAGCAGACGGCATGCATGAGCAAGCATTAGCGGCAGTAGTAGGTTGCGGTGATGCACTGCCGGAACAAGCACAAATTGATTTTATAAAAGGTAATGTGAAAGCCCGCCAACGCATGGTCGCGCAATATGAAATTGCCGGACTGTGCCAAGGCCTCGTTGTTGGTACTGATCATAGCGCCGAGAACATTACTGGCTTTTATACTAAATTTGGTGATGGCGCATGCGACTTAGCGCCATTATTTGGCTTATCAAAACGCCAAGTACGCGCATTAGCCAAGCAGTTAGGTGCACCCGATTTACTCGTTAATAAAGCCCCAACCGCCGACCTAGAGTGTGATCGCCCTGGCCTTACTGATGAAGAAGCCCTTGGTTTAAGCTATGAACAAATTGATGACTTTTTAGAAGGCAAAAAAGTCAGTGATGAGGTAAGTGAAAAACTCATCGCAATTTATCTACGCACTCAACATAAACGCCAAGCTATTCCAACCATTTACGACGATCTTTAGGCTGTCATAAGCTCATAAACCGTAAATGACACTTCTAGGGCAATTAACAATAAGAAAAATGTGATTAATTGCCCGCTTTTCACTTTAGCACAAACATAAGCCCCTAACGGTGCTCCGACCACAACCACTGGAATAGCCGCTAATAAATACGACTGTATTTCGCTGCTTAAGCTATTGAAGAACCATACGTTAGCAATGCTTGCCACCACTGACGTTATTGCCATGATAATCACCGAGGTTGCAGTCGCTTTTTGAATATTAGCGTTGCAGGCGATAATCAATAACGCAAAAATAGCAATGTCAGCTCCCGAACCAACTAAGCCAGATGCAACACCTCCAATAACAGCAACTAATGCAACTTTAAATGTACTAACGTGTATATCGGTTTGACTACATACATGTTGCACCCTGCAGTAAATACGCCATAAAAGAGTTAATGCGAAGCATATTAAAAGTACGCTGAATACTCCTTTAACCACCAGTCTTGGTAATTGATCGGCAATAAAAGTAAGGCTTAGTAATACACCAACTAATGCAGCAGGAGCTGCGATTAATACCACTTGGCGATAATATGGAATACCGGTAAAAATAATGGTTAATGCGGCCGCACTCATACCAAAACTTTGAATCGCTAACGAGAATACTTTTGCCGTTACAGGATCTATTGCCAGTAACTTAGTCATCACAGGAAATGCTACTGCGCCACCACCAAGTGCAGTGCCACCAGCAACAAAAGACCCAAAAGCCATAGTCACAGCAATGCTAAACTCTGCGATAACACTTTGTAGCGCGGCATTTGCGCCTTGCCAAGCAATTAATGAACAATACACGCCAGCAATAAATGAACAATACACGCCAGCAATAAATAACCAGGGGATCATACGCAGTTTATGGATGGGTTTAGGTGATGATTGCATAGTTACGGATCATAAATTGAAGTTTTATTATTATGCCTGACAATCATCGCAGAGCAAATGATCGCAACTGTTCGTTACGGCGTACAAACAGATTGTTATATGAGTGCAATATCTTTGCAGTAAAGATGAAATAGTTCTGTAATTTAGTTTATAGTTGTTAGTAAACACATGGTAATCCAGCTCATCGCATTAAAAAACCTAAGGATTTGTATTTAGTTATGACATCGCCCATTTTAATAACAGGTGCCGGCCAACGTATTGGTTTAGCACTGGCAAAACATTTTATAGCCCAAGGGCAAGCTATTATCGTTACTTACCGAACTCGCCATCCCGCTATTGATGAATTATCTGACCATGGTGCTGTATGTGTTTACGCAGACTTTAGCACTGACAACGGCATTAATGAGTTTGTCAGTCAATTAAAGCTGCACACAAATAGCTTAAAGGCGGTGATCCACAATGCATCGAGTTGGGACTGCGAAGCGAATAATCCAGATAGCAGTACGCTATTTGATAACATGATGCGGATCCATGCTAAAGCACCTTACTTAATTAACTTAGCGCTTAGCGAGTTACTGTTAAATTTTCAGCAACAGCAGCAACACCCTGCTGATATCATTCATTTAACTGATTATGTTGTTGAAAAAGGAAGTCCAAAGCATATCGCATATGCCGCAAGTAAAGCCGCCTTAGAAAATATGACAAAATCATTTGCAGCTAAGTTTGCCCCGAATATTAAAGTGAACGCTATCGCCCCTTCATTAATTATTTTTAATGATCACGATAGCGATGAGTACCGAGAAAAAACCCTTAAAAAATCATTAATGGGCATCGAGCCCGGTTGTCGCGAAATTATAAACAGCGTCGATTTATTGCTTAGCAGCCATTACATCACGGGACGTTCTTTACCCGTAGATGGTGGCAGACATTTAAAATAACGGATTAATCGAGAAATTTATGCACGATCAATTAAAAAATAGTTACCACGAAATTATTACTGCTGTAGGTGAAGATCCACAACGTGAAGGCCTATTAGACACGCCAAAACGCGCCGCCAAAGCGATGGAATATTTGACCAAAGGCTATCGTCAAACATTAGAAGAAATTACCAATAATGCGGTATTTACTTCTGATGCAGATGACATGGTTTTAATTCAAGATATAGAGCTTTATTCGATGTGTGAACATCATTTATTACCATTTGTAGGGCGCTGTCATATTGCTTATATTCCTAACGGCAAAGTGCTGGGTTTATCGAAATTTGCGCGTATTGTTGATATGTTTGCACGCCGCTTTCAAATTCAAGAACAACTGACTCATCAAATCGCTAAAGCGGTTGAAGAAGTCACCGGTGCTAAAGGCGTTGGTGTAATAGTGGAAGCAAAACATATGTGTATGATGATGCGTGGGGTTGAAAAACAAAACTCAAGTATGCGTACGTCGGTAATGCTAGGTAACTTCAGAGCCGATCCAAAAACCCGCAATGAGTTTTTACAACTTGTAAAAGGCTAATCCTATGGCCAATGCAATTATCCATGTAACTAACTTACGGCTGCGCACTTTTATTGGCTTTAATCCCGATGAACGTGAGAAAAAGCAGGATGTAGTGATCAATTTAGAAATTCACTATCCTGCTGAGCAAGCCTGTGAAACGGATCAAGTTGAACAAGCACTTAATTATAAAGTGATCACCAAAGAAGTGATTAGTATTGTTGAGCAAGGTCACTTTTTATTGCTTGAAAAACTAGTGGCAGAAATACTCAGTGTTTGCCATAGCCATAGCAGCGTGAATTATGCAAAAGTGCGAGTTGATAAACCTCACGCTTTGCGTTTTGCAGATTCAGTATCGCTAACACTCGATTGGAGTAAAGCTTAAAGCAACTTATCCAGCCCAACGGCAAAGGCTAGTACAAGCAAGTAACGTGCGCCTTTGCCAAGGGTAACCAGCCATAAAAATGTCCACCAGCGCACTTTAAAAATGCCTCCTACAACTGTTAGCGGATCACCAATAATTGGTAGCCATGCCAACAACAGGCTATAAACACCATACTTTTCAAAGCGCTCTGCAGCCTTATCGATACTTGCCTGTGACACGGGAAACCATTTCCGATCCTTAAAACGTATGACTTGCGTGCCTAACCAGTAATTAACGCAACTACCTAGTACGTTACCAACTGTGGCACTGAGCCATAACAACCAAAGTAAATATTCTCCTTTGGTCACCATTGCTGTGAGTACCACTTCTGATGAGCTTGGCAATAATGTTGCCGAAATAAACGCAGTAAAGAACAGAGTTAAATAAGCCATCTAAGCCTTTATTAATGCATATAAAAAACCCAGCATTTGCTGGGTTTGATAAAAATGAAGAGTAGTTTATTTTATCAATTGTAAGCTAAATGGGTAGTTAAACTCTTTACCGTCATTAGTTTTGATTGCGCCAATCACCACCATAATAAACGAGAAAATAGCGACTATAGGTAATAGAATTACCCCGATAACTGCAAACATCAAAATCAAACACACTATATATGCTATGAACATAGTGATTTGAAAGTTAAGCGATTTACGCCCATGTTCAGCCACTAATGGCATTTCGTCTTTTTTTATTAACCAGACAATCAGCGGACCGATGATACTACCCATAGGTATAATAAATCCGGCTAATGCGCTTAAATGACATAACATCGCCCACATACGCTCATCTTTACTCGTTATAACTGGTTCAACCTGTTGATTATCTTCCATTACCATCTCCTTATTTCGTTAATACCTATATGCTGACCTTTTTCAGTCTTAATGTCTAGATTTTAATCAGCGTCGTCGATACTGCTAAGCTCGAGCAAGTGTGCAAAACCACAACACTTAATTTAGACAAAAAATTAAGGCGTAACCTAAGTCACGCCTTAATTGTAAAACACTAAAATCAGTTATTACTTTTTAATACCAGCTAAATCTAAGATAAATGCATAATTTAGAGCTGTATCTTGAAGGCTTTTAAAACGCCCAGATGCGCCACCATGGCCTGCTTCCATATCAATTTTAAACAGTAATTTATTATCATCGGTTTTAAACTCACGTAATTTTGCAACCCATTTTGCTGGTTCAAAATATTGCACTTGAGAATCATGCAAACCTGTGGTGACCAACATATTTGGATACGCTTGTTTACTCACTTGATCGTACGGTGAGTAAGACAGCATATAATCATAATATAGTTTGTCATTTGGGTTGCCCCACTCGCCGTACTCGTTGGTTGTTAATGGTAAGCTCGCATCTAACATAGTGGTCACTACATCAACAAATGGCACAGCCGCAACCATCCCCTGATAAAGCTCTGGTGCTTGGTTTGCCACGGCGCCCATTAATAAGCCGCCCGCACTGCCGCCCATCGCGAATATTTTATCTTGCGCACCATACTGCTGGGTAACTAAGCCTTTGGTTACATCAACAAAGTCATTAAAAGTATTCTTTTTATTGAGTAGCTTGCCATCTTCATACCAAGGACGACCAAGCATCTGCGAGCCACGAATATGCGCGATAGCAAATACAAAGCCTCGATCAAGTAAACTCAAACGGCTACTAGAAAAACTTGGATCCATGGTTGCCCCATACGACCCATAGCCATATTGTAACAATGGATTAGTGCCATCTTTTTTGAATTTATCTTTGCGATAAACTAAACTCACCGGTACTTTTACGCCATCTCGCGCAGTAATAAATAGTCGCTCCGATGCATAATTATCGGCATTAAAATCACCGATCACTTGTTGCTGTTTTAACAGTGTTTTCGTTGTGCTATTCAAATCGATATCATACGATGAACCAGGCGTCGTCATACTGGCATAATATACTCGTAAGCTTTCGCTATCTAATTCATTATTACCATATGTACTGACCATATAACTGCTGTCATTAAAGCTCAGCTGCTGTTCATCACCCGACTTTAAGTTGCGTATCGTTAAACGAGATTGCCCCATTTCACGCTCTTTATACACTAAATGGTCAGTGAACAAATCGATGCCTTCAAGCTTAATATCATCACGCGCGGCGATCAGTGTTTGCCAATTCGCTTTGTCGTGCGCTTTATCTTTATCCACCGTCATTAGCTGAAAGTTTACTGCGTTAAGGTTAGTGACTATGTAATAAGTATCACCGAGTTTAGCAATATCATATTCTAGGTTTTCTTCACGTTCAATTAAGCGCTTTGGCTGTGCCTTGACGTCATTAGCATCAATTACCGACACACCTGAAGCGTTAGTACTGCCATGCCAAATATAAATTTCTTGTTTATCTTTACTCTTACCAAGGCCAGTGTAATAACTTGTGTTAGTCTCTTCGTACACTAACTCATCTTGTGCTTGTGACGTACCTAAGGTATGGCGATAAACCTGATAACCTAACAATGTCTGTAAGTCTTTTTTAATGTAATAAAAAGTTTTATTATCATTCGCCCAGACGATATCACCATCGGTCCCTTCGAGCTTATCTTCTAGTAATTTACCGGTCTTTAAATCTTTCACTAAAATAGAGTAGATTCGTCGACTTACCGTGTCTTCACCATATGCTAATAAGTGACCATTTGGGCTGACAGATAAACCTGTTGCCGCGAAATAGTCATGGCCTTTTGCCAACTCATTTACATCTAATATAACGTGTTGATCAGTGCCCTTATCATCGCTACTGCGAACATAAGTCGGGTATTCATTATCCCCTCGCGTTTGCGATGAATAATAATAATCGCCACTTTTAGTTGGCACGGAGTCATCATCTTTTTGAATGCGCCCTTTTAACTCTTCAAACAAAGTAGTTTGTAAAGCTTTAGTATGCTTTAGCATCGCATCAGTATAGGTATTTTCTGCATTAAGGTGTGCTATGACAGCTGCATCTTTTCGTTCATCGTCACGCATCCAATAGTAATTATCGGTGCGCGTATCACCATGAATAGTCATTTCGAAAGGGATCTTATTGGCTACCGGTGCAGTTACATTAACCACTGCAGCTTCACTCTGTACAGCCTCGGATTTTATATTATTTTGTTCTGGAGCTTTATTACAGCCCGCTAAAATAGCTAACGACAAAGCCGCTAACGCAAATGATTGACGTGTTTTCATAGTATTCCCTAGAGTTATTATTATTCCACTACTAGCAATATATCTAACTAGCTGTTGATTACCTATATTAGTTTGTAAAGCAATGTAAAAAGGGAGCCTAAGCTCCCTTTGTTTGATTAACTTTGCTCGTTAATCACTGATAATTAAAATGACTAACTAAACAATTAATTACTTTTGTTTTCGGCGGCGCATAAATGCAAATGGTGCAATAAGCAATGCTAACCATGCTAGTGAACCGCTGTCACCGTCATTATTATCGTCATCTTTGCCCACAATATCCTTTACTCGTACTTCAACAGCAACAGCTTTAGAGTTTTTACCCGCACTATCAACAGCGATAACACTAAATGTAAAGTTACGCTCATATTCATAATCAATACTACCTGCAACAACAATTTCACCCGCAGCATTAACAATGACTAAGTCAGTGCCTGACACAATAAACTTAGTAACAGGACTTACATCAGCATCTGGATCACTAAAGTTAAGTTTACCAATCACTGTGCCAAGCGCTGTATTTTCATCAACACTAAAGCGTTGATTATCAACAATAACTGGCGTGTTTTCTAGTGCGTCTTGCGCTACAGTGATTGTTACTTCAACTGGTGCAGATTGATTACCAACACTATCCGTTGCGCTAACCATCAGCTTTATCTCAGGTGTTGCATCATAATCAACGTCACCCGCCACTGTGATTTGGCCAAGTTCATCAATTGCAATACCGTTATGACCTGCAACTGTGTAGCTTACAATTGGTGTTACTGCTGTATCTGGATCAATAGCACGTATTTGACCAATCACAGTGCCTACCACGGCATTTTCTTGCACTTTAAAAGTTTGCCCGGCTTCGATAATTGGCGCAACTTCTGCTCCTTCATCAGCGACATTTAACACGTTAATCGTCACAATTTCAGCAGCTGACTGATGACCATCTTCATCAATTGCGACTATCTCTAACGTAATAGTACTTTGCTCTTCAAAATTAAGTAGTTGAGCAACGGTTAGCATCCCCGTATTATCAATCGTGATTGCATCACTTCCCGCTACAGTAAACATAGTGATTGAACTGTTATCTGGATCTGTGAAAGCTAATTGAGCAAATGCGGTAGCTACTGGGGTGTTTTCTGCAACAGAGAATACTTGGCCAGAATTTATAATTGGGGTTACTTCGCTCGCTTCATCTGCAACATTGGTAATGTTAATAGTAATAACAGCTGGCTCTGATGTATTTCCCAAAGTATCGATGGCAACAACGACTAGTTCAGCGATGTGCTTACCAACTTCAAAATCAACTAACTCGCTGTTTGATACAAGAATTTGCCCTTTATTATCAACACTAAAGCCTTGATGAGTTTGCGATTGCACATAAAACTCAGCAATCGCTAAATCTCTATCTGATTCCACAACACTCAAGGTGCCAACGAGATGGCCGTTTTCCGCATTTTCAACAACATCAAATGATGCATTTGCAAGCTTAGGAGCCTGCGTTTTTGGTAACACTAAGTCTTCAGCAGTCACTAGTTTCAGTACATCTTGTAATGACGATGCTGTAAAAGCAAATGGCGCACTAGCATTCACAATCGCTTTTTCACCTGGCGCAAGTTGATTTACGACTGTATCACTGCCATCCACCGCAGTTAAACTCACTGACGCTGAAGAACTAAAGGTCGTAGCGCCAACTAGACTATCTGTTTCAAAGTACACGCCGCCACCATAAGATGGATAGCCTACAGATGCCTTAATATTTAACGGATCACCTAAATTATCACGTGTTAACCCAAGTGTGTTGCTACATACCGAGAAGGTAATGGTATCTGCACCGGCTGATTGATATAACGGTGTCAAAAACCGAAGCGTTTCTGCGCCAGCGTCATCGATAGTACCAATAACAGTACGTGAACGCCCTGGCGAAGTCGTTTTACGACCTCGGTCATTGTAGTTCTGCATAAGGAAGTCATAGGCACCATCGTTGTTGGTGTCTATATCTAAACGATAACCTGCTTGGAATACATGAGTGATCTCATCACGTAACTGAATCGATGCTGTAACTAATACACCAGATTCACATCCTTCAGCTGCTATTGCATTGAATGTAGTTGCAAGAATATTGAACGGAGCCTCTGCTGCTGACTTAACTTTACCAGTTGCAACAATATTTTCTGTCATTGTTGAAACTGTTGTTGCCCCAGTATTCTCAACGATAAGTTGCATCTCATTACCAACCACTTCAGGAGCAATACTTAATTCACTAGCCGCTTTTGGTAGCGCATGGTAAACAACATGTAGCGCATAATCTGAATCAGTGTCATCCACATCGTCAAACACTAAGGCGCCGTCAAACTCTGCGAGCGTTAATGCGGCGCTTCGTGCAGCTACCGATTCGGCATCAAATGGGTTTTCCAGTTTCCACTGATGCAATTTACTGGGATCAACAGTTAGCGTTACATCAAACTCTGTAGTTTGACCTGCGGGAATTGTTACGCTGGCTGGAATATCCCAACTGATTGCGCCACTGTTTTTATCATTTGCGTAACGTGCTTCAGTCCGTAATTTGTAGGTTTTTTCTTGTGTCGAGAAATTTTTCACGGTGACTGTTTTGCTGATTGACCTAACGCCAGTAAAGTTTTCTAAGCCAAACGATAATGCCGCTTGTTTAGTTTTAAACTCGGTATTATCAACCCATGCTACAACAGGCAGATTAACCGCTTTTTCAACGTTAACTAAACCAGCACCAATCATACTAATTGGTGCTAATTCAGAATCTGGATTTGTGCTAAGCGGCTCATTAGTCACATTTAGATCTGCCGTATTCATTAATGTTGCTTTAATTTCAAAGGCATTACGCTGTGGGTGTGCTGCGCGTACTAACGCAACCGCACCGGCAGTAATCGGTCCTGAAAAGGATGTACCTGAGGCTGGAGCTAGTTGATCTTGCGTACCAGTTGCTGCAACCATAATGCTTGTACCTGGCGCTGTGATTTCAGGTTTTAATAAACCATCCATTGATGGACCGCGCGATGAAAAGGTTGCCACAGCACCTGATGTTACTTTACGCTCAACAACTAAGCTATATGCAGCTTTGCCTGATGCTTTAAGCTCCGCTTTTATCGCTGCCCCGGCAGCATAAGTAATGCCAATATTTGGGATAGTAACCGTGGCATCAAATCCACCCATTGAAGCAGGAGTACCGTCATCTTCGTTATTTGCAATAAATACAAACGATGCGCCGCGCTGTTGTGCATGCAGTACTTTTTTCGTGAAATTACATACACCACGATCTATAAGCACCGCTTTATTATTAAAATCGGTGTCTTCTGAAAATACTTCACAGCCATTTTGATTTGCGGTTGGGTAAACAAGTTCAGCATAGGTATCTGCCATAGCAAATGCGGTTTGCGGACCAAAACCTGAAACTTGAAAAACAACCTCTTCTCCAAGTACGGTACCTGAAGCAATCCCAATATCTAATGTTGGATGCGTCATCGCACCAACTGCAAGTGCGTTTGGCGTGGTACTTGGTCCCCCAATACGAAAAGGATGATCGCCATCATTGCCTGCTGAGATAACAACATTTACACCTAAATCAACCGCTTTTTGAATTAAGTATTGAGTACCTCCGTCAGTTTCAGTGCCACCAAACTCGCCACCTAAAGACATATTAATAACATCTACGCGGTCAGAGATATCGCCATCACCATTAGGATCCATTGCCGCTTCTAATGCTGATGCTTGTGCTGCACTTGGACAACCACCACCACACACTGAGTACACATATAACTCTACTTCAGGAGCAATTCCAGTAACAGAGTGAGAAACAGACGTACCATGACTGGTCGGTTCATCAACATCGGGGATCACGACTACAGGATCATGTTCAATTGGATCAGCATCGTCACGAATAAAGTCGTAGCCACCATGTACGATGCCTTGCGGCCAAGCTACAGAAGTAGGATCAGCTTGAGCTGCGTCATACGCCTCTACGGTACCCGCACCACCAAAAACGTTGTGCGTGTAGTCAACACCTGTATCCAGTACCGCTACCGTTTGACCTTTACCTGTTACAACCCCATTTGCAACCAATGGTGAAGCTTTTAAATAATCTGCAGATGCGGCGACATGTAATTCATAATCATACATTGGCAGCACTTTCTCAACTCGGTAGTCACGGGCAATTTTTTCTAACGCCTCAGGGCTTGCTTGTACAATCAAAGTAGGCGCCAGCACTTTAGTTTGGCCGATTACTTTTGTACCAAAATCTAGACTACTTAGTTCAATTGTCACTTCACTTTGCACTTGCTCAATTTGTGCAATGGTTGCACGGCTGTCACCTATTTGATAAATACCTTGCGCCATTAGATCGGCGGCGGTTGTCGCTCTTAGCACAATCATATGAGCTGATGGTAACTGTTCTTTAACTTCGGTTTCATTAAATGTAGCTGTAGAGAAATTATTGAGAGCGGTAATACTGTGTGCTGTTTGCACTGTTTGTGCATTTACCGATGCCGCCATTAGCGCTGATGATACTGCAATTGATAAGGCTGTTTTTGTTATTAACTTGTTAGACATAAATTCCTCTGATGAGATTATTGTTATTAAATGTCCCCAAAAAGAAACATTAAGTCCCGAATACTACACCAGCAAGAAACAAAAAAACAACATTGAAACAAAAAGTGTAACCGTTTTAGGTAATCACAATAAATTTAAAACAAAAAAAATACCGCCCAATGGCGGTATTTTAACTAAAGCTATATGCCTTTAGAGGCTATATTACTACTTTTGTTTACGGCGACGCATAAATGCAAACGGTGCTACAAGCAGCGTTAACCATGCTAGAGAACCAGAGTTGTCATTGTCGTCATCATCGTTCGCACGTAGATTGTTAACACCAACAACAACACTCACGGCTTTAGACACATAACCTTTGCTATCTTCAGCTTGAACACTGAATACGATTTCACGGTCAAATTCGTAATCAATTTCGCCAGCAGTAACAATTGTTCCATCTGGATTTACTGAAACTAAATGGCTACCTGATACAATAAAGCGTTCAACTGGTGACACATCAGAATCAGGGTCAGAGAATGCAAGAGTACCAATAGTTGTTCCTAAAGCAACATTTTCATCAATTCTGAAACGTTGATTCATCTCAATCATCGGTGCATGTGAATTAGGATCAATTTCCACGTTAAGCATTACAGTAACAGGTGCAGACTCTAAACCGCTATCATCAGTTAGCGTAACTTCTAACTCAAGTGTTGGCATTGCATAATGATTTAGGCTACCAGTAACGACTAATTCACCCATTTCATTAATTGCAATTACGTCAGAACCTTTAACACTGCCTGAAACAATCATCGTTGCTGAACTTTCGAAAAGCTCCGCTGCTAGTTTACCAATAACAGTACCTTCAGCTGCAGATTCAATCACGTTGAATTTTTGACCTTCAGCAACAACCGGAAGTTCATCAGCTACGTTATTGATTGTTACTGTAAATGTTACTGGTGCAGACTCAGTACCAATAACGTCAACAGCTTTTACTGTGATTGTAATTTCTTTAAGACCAGCTTCTGAGTCAATTAAATCAGTGTTATCAACAATGATATCACCAGTATCAGCATCAACAATAAGACCCGGAGCAGACATACTCAAAGTTTCAAAATAAGCAATATCAAGTGCTGCCTCAGCATCGAGTTTGATTGTGCCAATGGTTAAACCAGTAAGCATTGTTTCGTCGATTGCAAAATCTTCAATTACTAAGTTAGGTACTTTAGGTGCACCAGGAATATCTCGTGGCGCAGATAAATAAACTTTCGTTCCTGCAGGTGATGTAAGAGCAAACGCACCGCTAGATTTAACAACAGCTTTTTGACCTGGCTCTAGTTTAGTGATTGCATTATCTACGCTATCAGTCGCATACATTGTTACTGCAGGGTTCGCTGTAAACACAGTAGAACCAGCTGCACTATCTGTTTCGAAGAATACACCAGCCTGATAACTTGGGTAACCAACTGAAGCTGCAATATTAATTGTTCCTCCCAGCATGTTTGCATCTAATCCTAACAGATTACTACATCCAGAGAAGGTCACTGTATCTTCGCCAGCAGCATGATACATAGGTGTACCCCATTGCCATACATCCTCACCCGCCGCATCGATTTCACCAATTAATGTACGGCTGCGTCCAGGTATTGCAGCATCACGGCCAACATCATTAAGATTCATCATAAAGTGATCATAAACACCGTCATTATCAATATCGAGATTCATACGAACACCGACTTGACGCATATGGGTAATTTCATCTCGTAATTGAATTGAAGAGGTAATAAACACTCCAGAATCACATGTTTCAGATGCATAAGCAGCAAATGTAGTGCTAAGAATGTCAAAATCTATCTCAGCATTTTCAGGGCTAGATGCAACGACCTGCTCAGATGTTGGCTCTACAGCCAGCGCACCAACGTTCTCAACAACTAACTGCGTAGAACCATCGATATCTTCAAAAGAGAATTCTAACTCAGCACCGGCCTTAGGTAATGCATGATAAACAATGTGTAAGTCGTGATCCGTATCGGCTGTTGAAGTATCATCAAATACCAATGCGCCATCAAATTCAGCCATTGTCAGTGACGGACTACGAGCAGCTAGATCATCTTGGCTAAATGGGTTTTCTAATGTCCACTCATGAAGTTTAGATGGATCAACTGTCATGGTTACTTCGAATGTTGTTACCGTATTTGCCGCAACAGTTACACTACGTGGAATATCAAAGCTAACAGCACCTGTATCCACATCATTCATATAACGCTCTTCAATACGAAGGTCATATGTTTTGTCTGCATCAGAGAAGTTTTTCAGCGTCACTGTTTTTGTAAAGCTGGTTGTTTCTGTCATGCGTTCTAAACCGAATGATAACGCAGCCTGTTTAGTTTCATACTCATCATCTTCAACCCATGCTGCGACAGGTAAATTAACCGCCTTTTCAACATCCACTAAGCCTGCACCGATTAAACTAATTGGTGCAAGTGGTGAATCTGGGTTAATACTAATAGGATCTACGGTTACGTTTAAATCAGCCGCATTCATGATTGTCGCTTTTATTTCAAACGCATTACGCTCTGGATGCGCTTCACGAACTAATGCAACAGCACCGGCAGTAATCGGACCTGAGAACGAAGTACCTGTTGCTGGAGCTAGCTGATCTTGTGTACCAGTTGCCGCTACCATAATATCAGTACCTGGCGCTGTAATTTCAGGTTTTAATAAACCATCCATTGATGGACCACGAGATGAGAATGATGCAACTGCACCCGCAGTCACTTTACGCTCAATCGTTATGGTATATGTTGGCATTTCACCGGCCGCTAAAGCAGCTTTCATTGCTGCACCTGCAGCAAAGTTAATGCCAACATTAGGAATTGTTACTGCAGCATCAAAGCCACCCATTGGAGCAGGCGTGCCATCATCAGTATTGTTTGCTATAAATACAAACTTAGCACCACGGTCTTGAGCATTTAATACTTTTGCCGTGAAATTACATGCACCACGGTCAATAATTACCGCTTTACCAGTAAAGTCAGTTTCAGCAGAGAATGCCTCGCAGCCATTTTGGTTTTCTTCAGGGTAAACAACTTCAGCATCGGCATCTGTCATTACAAACGCAGTTTGTGGACCAAAACCTGACGGCTGAATTGTGGTCTCTGCGCCTTCAATTGTGCCTGTTGCAACGCCAACATCATTTGTAGGATGCGTCATCGCGCCAACAGATAATGCGTTAGGAGTTGTAGAAGGGCCACCAATACGGAATGGGTTATCGCCATCATTACCAGCAGAAATAACAACGTTTACACCAGCCTCAACCGCTTTTTGAATTAAGAACTGCGCACCGCCACCGATGTATGTGTCACCAAACTCTCCACCTAAAGACATATTGATTACATCAACACGATCTTCTGAATCACCATCACCATTTGGATCCATAGCGGCTTCTAATGCCGAAACCTGTGCTGCACTTGGACAACCGCCGCCACACACTGAATACACGTATAGCTCCACCGCTGGTGCAATACCTGTTACTGAGTGAGATACAGATGTACCATGGCTTGTTGGTGCATCTTCTTCTGTAGGAGCGGCTGGATCATTTTCAAT
The DNA here is from genome assembly GCF_014164235.1 of Pseudoalteromonas sp. SG44-17. NCBI lineage: Bacteria > Pseudomonadati > Pseudomonadota > Gammaproteobacteria > Alteromonadales > Pseudoalteromonadaceae > Pseudoalteromonas > Pseudoalteromonas sp. SG44-17. The sequence continues at coordinate 72,715 of NZ_JACJEV010000010.1, forward strand.
TGGATCAGCATCATTACGTATGAAGTCATAACCACCCATAACTTGGCCTTGTGGCCAATTTACTGTGGTAGGATCTGCTTGAGCTGCCTCATAAGCTTCAACGGTTCCTTCACCACCAAAAATTTTGTGAGTATAATCAATACCCGTATCTAATACTGCAACAGTTTGCGTTGCACCTGTAACTGTACCATTTACTACTAATGGCGACGCTTTGATGTAGTCAGCGGTTGCTGCAACATGAAGGTCGTAATCAAACATAGGTAAAACACGCTCTACGCGTGAGTCTTTTGCAATTCGATCTAGCGCACCTTGACTTGCTTGAACAATTAACGTCGGTGCCAAAATTTTAGTAGAACCAAGTACTTTTACATTACTATCAAGAGTAAATAACTTATCTTGAACTTGGCTTTGTAAAGTTGCTACTTGGTCATAACTTTGACGAGCATCAGAAACATTATAGGCGCCTTGCTCCATCATATCAGCTGCTGTTTTTGCCTTTAAAACAACAAGGTATGCTGAAGGTTGATTTTTATTAACAATATCGGTCTGTGATACTGGTGTGTAGCTAGTATTCTTAAGTGCGCTGTTATTTATAGTATTTGCATTTACAGCACCTGCAACTAAGATGCTTGTTACAGCGGTTGCAACCGCCGTTCTTTTTATTAGATTCTTAGACATGATTTCCCCTGGGATATGTTATGTATTATTGTACTTATTGATGATCATAAATTAAGTGCGAGACTAATATAGAACTTCAACACCCAAAATGACAACAATTCGATTACATGTAAATTACAAAAAGCAATGTGAAAATTAACAAATCAACACTAAGTGACTGTTTTAAATAAAAAAACAATCAAAAAAATAAATGTAAATCTTTGTAAACGGAATAATTAAAATCTACCAATGTACCTAAAAGGAAAGCAATGAACTCTGATGTTATAAATATTCTAACAATGGCAAAAGTAATCCAAACAGCCGTTGCGCCAGTTTTTTTAATTACTGGTATTGCTGCTACGCTGGGGGTTTTATCTAATCGCTTAGCTCGAATTACCGACCGTGCTCGTCAACTTGAACGAAAATTAAAGGTAAGTACCGATGAAGAATTTAATTCATCGCTAACAACCGAGCTACGAGCACTGCTGAAACGCTCTCGCTGTATCCATATTGCCTTTAGTTTAAGTGTATTAAGTGCGGTACTTGTTTGCGCCGTGGTCATGCTGTTATTTTTGTCTCATATTCAATCAGTTAATTTAGGTGTTTCCATCGGCAGTTGTTTTGTTGGCGCAATGGCACTACTTATTTGTGCATTTATGTCTTTACTGGGTGAGGTGTTTTTAGCTACTCGTAGTATGCGCAGAGGAATGATCTTTGCTGATATTGATATCAATAATTAAGATACAATCTTAGTTTTATAATTCAATAACAGTTCAGTTTAACCGCAATATACTTGAATAATCTGACTTGCTGATATACAACAGCAACTGTACAAGCAATGAATTACATATAAGGGGCAAAAGGAATGAAGTTAAAGCAATTATTTTTAGGTGCAACACTTTGTGCACTAACATTTGGTGCAACAGCAAACTCTGTATTTGAAGAGCCTAGTGACGCCATTGAGTACCGCCAAGCGGCATTTTCAATGATCCGTGTCCAAATTGGTGATATGGGTGACATGCTAAAAGGCAAAGTACCTTTTGACGCAGAACAGTTTAAGCATCGTGCAAATAATGCTGCTGCATTATCAAAAATGCCATGGGAAGCATTCGTTGCAGGCAGTGATAAAGGTGACACATCTGCATTACCTGCTATTTGGAGCGATAACGAAACCTTTATGAAAAAAGCAGCAGCATTTCAACAATATGCTGACGAACTAGCCGTTGCCGCGCAAACAGGCGATAAAAAAGTAATTGCTAAAGCATTTGGCCCATGGGCTAAAGGCTGTAAAGATTGCCACACATCATTTAAAGACTAATCTTTAATGCGATCATCTTAAAACTAAAACGGCGCTAAATTAGCGCCGTTTTTGATCTGTTAAACAGTTTAACTAAACAAGTAAGCCACAGGCTCTGCGCCCCATGTCATCAGTAATGCCGCAAATACAACGACAAGAATAATTATCGCAGTCCACGGTGATTTTGTTAGCTCTTCATTACTATCATTATTTTTTTCAGCGGCATAGCCCGTAACCATTGCTTTGACTAAATTTTTACCTTTCATGCGATAAATTACAATTGCCACAATATGGAGAATAATCGCGTACAACAATAAATCAAAGTTCTTATGATGCACCCAGCCGGCCCATTCAACTACATTACTTGATACATACTGCACTAATGGGCCATCTGTCAAAATGTCATCGGTGGTCATTAAGCCGCTTACTAACTGCGCCAGTAATAAAATAAAAAATGCCAACACCATGTAGCTGCCCGCTGCGCCATGGCCTGGTTTATTATCTGTTTGTTTAAATGATTTTAGTGCTGCGCTAGGTGAATGAAACAATGCACTTAACTTAGCTGTTTTGCTACCAATCAAGCCCCAAATAAGACGTGTTACTAGTAGCGCTAAGGTGAAAAAGCCAGCCACAAAGTGCAATTCCATCATGCCTTCTTCAGCACTAAAATACAGCGCCGCAATTGCAATAACTAACAACCAATGGAAACTGCGAATAAACCCATCCCATACTTTAATTTTATGCATGCTTAACCTCTTTTGCGTAAAAGCTTATTATTTCAAACTTTTGTTAATTTAGCATCTTTGCTGTTCAGGGTTAATTGATCTATGGCAGACTAAGGGCATTAATTACCGTAATGAATAATATTAATGACACTTAGCACCAAACGCGCACTCCTAAAAGGCTTTTTAGATATGCTACCACTGTGTTTAGCAGTGATCCCTTGGGGGATTTTATGTGGTTCACTGGCAATTCAAAATGGCTTTAGCGCATTTGAAACCCAAGCCATGTCATTATTAGTGTTTGCCGGTTCCGCCCAACTAGTCGCTATAGAGCTAATGGCTGGCAATACGCCTTTATTAACTATTTTATTCACCACCTTCATAATTAGCTCACGGCACTTTTTATACGGCTTAGCGGTGCGTCATAAAGTGATTGATCAGTCGCTACGCTGGCGCTTACCGGTAAGCTTTGTACTCACTGATGAGCTGTTTGCGTTTTCCCATCATCGCAAAGCTTATCGAACTAAAACTCGCTTGATCTACGCGCTCAGTGCCGGCTTTAGCTTTTATATTACTTGGAACTTGTGGACATTAATTGGCATCGTAGCGGGCAGTCTGCTACCTGATCTCACTAATTTAGGCTTAGACTTTGCTATTGCTGCAACTTTTATTGCATTAGTAATTCCTGGTATTAAAAATCTAGCTACATTGGCAACGGTTGTAAGCGCTGGTGTTGTGGCTACCGTTTTAAAAAGCCAGGGGTTTGAATTATGGTTAGTAGCTGCGGCACTATCGGCGATGACTATCGGTTACCTTATTAGCCGTATCCAAGGTAAATTGGAGCATAATTGATGATAACAACTATTTTACTTATGGCATGTATTACCTTTTTTACCCGTTACTTATTTTTACATCGTGACCTACCATTTAAAGTTGGCCCGAAAATGCAGCAGTTTTTAAGTTTTAGCGCACCGGCGGTACTTACCGCGATTTGGGTACCTATTGTGTTTGTAACAGACGAGGGGATAAATTTAGATTGGCAAAACCCATACCTCAGTGCGGCAATAGCAGCTATTATTGTCGCATATAAAACGCATAACATTTACTACACAACACTGGTTGGTATGGGTTTATTTTTGATCTTAAATTAGCGCATTTGTAATGCGCTAAAAGTAGCCTTAAACGCTGGCTAATAAAATTGCACGACTCTTATCAAGCGTGACTTGCTCTCGCTCACCGAGTGCCGTCATCCCATGGCGCTCTAGTTGCGCAACAATTTTGTCTGCGACTTCTTCACCTAAGTTATAATCACTTAAACGCGTTGGCATATTAACACTATGAAAAAACGCTTCTGTTGCTGCAATCGCTTGCTCAATAGCCGTATCTTCATCGCTAATATCAAGGCCTAAAACACGCTCTGCGTATTGTAAGATTTTACCGCGCTTAGTGTCTTTTTGCTCCGCCATCATGCGCGGTAGTACAATTGCCAAGGTTTGTGCGTGATCAAGACCATAAACCGCTGTCATCTCATGGCCTAACATATGCGTTGACCAATCTTGTGGCACACCAGCACCAATTAAACCATTCAATGCCATGGTTGCTGACCACATAATGTTAGCGCGTACTTGGTAATTATCTGGCTCACTGAACGCTTTCGGTCCTTCTTCAAGTAAGGTCATTAAAATACCTTCAGCGAAACGATCTTGAAGTTTTGCACCTACGTCATAGGTCAAGTATTGTTCCATGGTATGTACAAACGCATCAACAATACCGTTTGCCACTTGACGTTTTGGTAATGAGTAAGTCACCGCAGGGTCGAGTACTGCAAATTGTGGCTGTACTAATGGACTCGCAAAAGGCAGTTTATCGTGGCTATCAAGGTTTGAAACCACACTAAAAGAATTTGATTCAGAACCCGTTGCTGGCAAAGTCAATACAACACCTAATGCTATTGCTGATTTTACCTCACCGCCTTTAGCTAGAATATCCCATGGCTCGCCGTCATAATTAGCTGCTGCGGCAATAAATTTACTACCATCAATTACCGAACCACCGCCTACAGCAAGAATATAATCAACTTGCTTTTCTTTAACCAAAGCAACGGCTTTCATACATGTTTGGTAACTTGGGTTAGGTTCAATACCGGCAAATTCAAACCAAGTGTGTTCGCTTAACGCCGCAGCCACCTGATCATAAATACCATTACTTTTAATACTGCCACCGCCATAAGTAACAAGTACCTTTGCGTCTGCCGGGATCTCATTTTTGATTAAGGCAATTTGCTGTTCGCCAAAATGAATCTTGGTTGGGTTTGCAAAACTGAAATTTAACATGCTTGCTCCATTGCTTTGAGGTGCTCATTATTTAGTGTGAGCTAAAATTTGCTGACCACCTAATTGTAGGGATTTAAGCATTAATTTAAAGACTAAGCTCAGAGAATCACTTTTGCACAGCTGCAACAATAGATGGTATAAACTATAATTACTTAATATTTGAGAACTAAATTATGTGGCATGGCCTTGATGAATTTTTACATGTGGTTGAACATGGCAGCTTTACCAAAGCAGCCAAAGTCATGGAAGTATCAACTTCCCATATCAGCCGCCAAGTACAGCAACTTGAAAACCGCTTAGGCTCATTGCTATTTCAACGTACCACCCGAAAAATAAGCCTCACCGATGCCGGCCGCGAATATGCCGTAAAGCTCAAAGCAATTAAACAAGAGCTAATTGATGCTAATAATCAACTGCAAGGTGAGCAACGTAAACCCAAAGGGGTCATTAGAATTTCTGGTGCTGGTGAATTTGTTGCATGTCATGTAGCACCTAAAATTGTTGAGTTTGTAAAACGCTACCCTGAGGTCGAAGTAGATATGGACTTCAACAATCGTAATGTCGACTTAGTTGAAGAAGGTTTTGATTTAGCGATCCGTTTTGGCCGCATGCAAGACTCTAACTTAATTGCACGACCACTTAGCCCGCGAATCATGACTCTCGTTGCCAGTCCAGAATATTTAGCACATCACCCAACCCCAACTACGCCTCAACAATTAACCGCTCATAATTGCTTAATTGCCATGGGGAAACGTTGGCGATTTAATTTTGCCGGCGATATTAAAGAGGTAAAAGTTGCCGGCAACTGGCGCAGTAACCATCCGCGCGCACTATTATCTGCGACATTAGCAGGCTTAGGCATTGCCCATTTAGCCACTGATATTGTTGATAAGTATATTGAAAACGGGCAACTAATTACCTTACTTGATGAGTTTCAGGTAACAGACAATGCCTCTTGGTTAGTGTATCCACGTAAAGATTTAATGCCATACAGAGTGCGATTATTGATTGAACATTTACTCAAAAGCTTTAATCATGCAAGTTAAAATAAAATGGTCTATGCAATGTGATGATAATTTAAGCTGTATGTCTATCACAACTCAGGATAGAATTTAACAAACAACAATAACTAGAGAGCAACATGAACGACTTCTATCAACTTTCAGCCAGCAATTTGCAAGGCCAAAGCATTGATTTTTCAGATTTCGCAGGCAAAGTTGTGTTAATTGTCAACACTGCCAGTAAATGTGGCTTCACTCCACAGTACGAAGGTTTACAACAATTACATGCAAAATACGCTGATCAAGGGTTAGTAATTATTGGTTTTCCGTGCAATCAATTCGGCAAACAAGAGCCTGGCGGCGCAAAAGAAATAGCGCAAGGTTGTTTAATTAACTACGGTGTTGATTTTGTGATGATGAGTAAAATTGATGTTAATGGCGAAAACGCCCACCCCGTATTCAGGCATTTAAAATCAGCATTACCTGGATTTTTAACCCGCAAAATAAAATGGAATTTTACTAAGTTTTTAGTTGGCCGTGACGGCGAGGCAATTAAACGCTTTGCACCATTTACCAAACCGCAGCAAATCGAAGGTGCTATTATCAAAGCCCTTAAAAGCAGTAATATCTAAACTCTAAAAGCAATAAAGAGGCAAATTGCCTCTTTATTTAAATTATCTCTTAGTCGTTTAAATACTCATCTAAGTCATCATCGCCCAAGTTTTTACGCAAGCGTTTTTGCTCAAGGTAGTCTTCCAACTTTTTCTTAACCTTTTGCTTATTCTTGTCGTGTTGATTACGCCCGACCATTTCGTACTCGTCTTCAACAAAATCGTCATCTAGCGCATCGTAACTAAATGTCTTACCCACAACCCACTCCATAAAGTGTTTGAGACCAATTAAGGATTTTTATCACTATCATTGGTAAATTAAAAATGTTCAGCACTATTTCACCGTATGAAAAAGCACCAAAATAAAGCCATAACGCGATTCTAAAATAGTGTTATGTCGATATTGTGAATAAATAGCGCTAAATTTGAGTTCTGGAAAGTGAGAGTTTTTTATCGAAACGATAAGTATATTTTATGTATCAATGTAAATTAGTCAAAATGACTAAAAAATGGCTTTTTTATAACATCCTAATACAATTTAAAAATAGTAAAAAACAATTAACCCTTTGTTTTTATTTACTAATAATTATTGGCACTAAACTTGATATGTATTAAATACGTTAAATGCGTACTGGTCATAATCAACAAATTAGCAGGAAATAAAAATGAAAAAATTACTATTAATAAGTTCTTTATTCATTGCCACAGGGGCAATGGCACACAATGACAATGAGACGAATATTTCTTTTAGCGGCGACACATGTGACGTTGAATTTAAAAATGATGTGCGTATTAAGCCAAATGAATTAGAAATTTTTACAGCTGATAACCACACTATGACTTTTATAAATAGTGGCGAGTTAATGATTGATGGCCAAACTTTGACACTCAACAGTCAACAACACCAAGCTATCAGTAATTATTCAGACAGTCTGCGTAGCCAATTACCAGAAGTCGCGAACATTGCTCTTGAAGGCGTTAAAATTGCCGGGGTCGCCATTGAAGAAGTCGCCAATGCATTTAATATCGATGGCCTAGATAGCATTAATGAATTAATGGCTGATATTCAGGTAGAAGTACAAAACACCTTTTACCAACAAGGCGCTTTTGTAATGGGCCAACAAAGCTTTAGCCAATTTGGCGAAAACTTTGAAAGCCAATTTGATGAGCAAATAGAAAGCGCTGTACAAGCTGCGATGATGCAATCGATGGGTAGTATTTTAATGGCTGTAGGTTCAGAACTAATGGGCTCTGGTGGCGATATGCAAGCCTTTGAACAACGCATGGAAAATATGGGAGCTGAAATTGAAGCCAAAGTTGAGCAACAAGCTAACCAACTTGAAAAACGCGCTGATGCACTGTGCGGTAATTTTTCAACCATTGCTGATCAAGAGCAACAATTAGTTAAACTAGTTCCAGAATTGAAAGACTACCAATTATTTAGTTATAAACAAAATAACTAACTTGAACTCAGGTTCTAAACGCTAAAAGTTTGATATCCCTTTAGCAGCACTCTTTTTTAAAGGTGCTGCTTTTTTATGCCATGCTATTTCTTCGCTAAATGCACTAACTCACCTAGCTTTATAATAGCTTGTTCAATTTTTTCACCCCATGGCAAACCATAACTTAATCGAATACAACTGCGATATTTATTAGTGGCTGAAAAAATATAGCCAGGAGTAATGCTAATGCCACTTTCTAATGCCAGTTGAAATAGTTTTACACTATCGTAAGCCGCACCTAAATCAATCCAGATCACACATCCGCCTTGCGGATCGCTGATCCTAGCGGTACTCGGAAAGGCCTGTTGTAAACACCAGATCATTCGTTCTTTATTAGAACGTAGACGCTGTCGCAGTAGTTTTATATTACGATCATAATCACCACTAACTATAAATTCATATAACGTCCATTGATTGATCAATGAAGTAGAACAACTCAATGCACGCTTATAGCGACGCGCTTTGGCAGCAAACTTTCCGGCAATCAACCAGCCAACACGATAACTCGGCGCCGCAGTTTTAGAAAACGATGCACAGGTTAATACCAACCCTTTTGTTGAGTAAGCCTGAGCGGGTGTACCGCGCTGCGGGGTAAAATGTAAATCACCATACACATCATCTTCAATTAGCACCACATCTTGAGATTCCAATAACTCTACTAATTGTTTACGCTTATGATCAGGCATAAAACTACCCACAGGATTATTGATCGAAGTAGAGAACACACAGGCTTTAATATCGTGATCATGTAAAGCCTGGCTCAGATCATCAAGCCAGATCCCATCATCAGGACACAGCGGGATCTCGAGCGCCTTGAGGCCCAGGCTTTCGATCAATTCAATGATACCAAAATAACAAGGTGACTCGATCGCCACCACATCACCTACTTTAGTGACACATTTTAGCGCGATCGCCAGTGCTTCTTGAGCACCGTTGGTGATCACAAGTTCTTGCGAGTCAACACCAATGCCAAAATCTAAATAACGATGGATTAACTGCTTTTTCAATGGTGCAAAACCATCCATCGCACCATAATTTATGGCGCGACTGCCGGCAATCGACATAACCCGGCGCATCGTACGACTTAGCATTTTATCAGTTGGAGCGGCAGCAACAGGATTAGCAATGCCAAACGGTACGACATCGGCTTGATGAATTGCATCATACACTTGCTCAATTAATACCTGCATGTTGACCGAAACTGGCTCACGATTGAGTTTAACCCGCTTTGGCCGCGCTAACTGGGTATGTGCCGTTTTTAAAAAATAGCCTGACTTTTCTCGTGCTTCAACCAAACCTTGTGCCTCAAGTGATTGGTAAGCCAATTTCACCGTCGGAATACTGACATTCAGCTTAGTGGCCATTTTACGTAATGAGGGGAGTTTTTCGCCTGGTAATAGTGTCCCCTGCTCACTCAGCTCACGCACCAGCTGCATTACTTGCTGATATAAAAAGTCATGGTTGGTTTTGCTGATCACCAGCGACATAGTAGACACCTTAAAGCCGTACAATCTGTATAGGTTGCATTTATAGTTTTCTGTGTATGTTAAGTATACAGAAGTATCTTAAAATAAACACTTAATCGACATAATGGACCAAGGCCATGAAAAGTATCGTGCTTTATGCACTAACCGTTTTAATTTGGGGCTCTACCTGGCTCGCAATCGAATTTCAACTTGGCGATATCGCCGTTGAAGTTTCACTATTTTATCGCTTTAGTTTGGCTGCAATTCTAATGTGGGTATGGGTGAATATTAAAAAATTACCGATGAATTATAGTCGTCGCGATCATGGCTTTTTCGTATTACTAGCACTGTGTAACTTTGGCCTTAATTACTTAGTACTTTACTGGGCACAACATTATTTAACGTCAGCCATGGCATCAATCGCCTTTTCAATGTTGTTATTAATGAACATTGTAAATACCCGATTATTTTTTGGTAAACCCATCGCTAAACGTATTTATACGGGTGCATTGATAGGGGTATTGGGCATCATCAGTCTGTTTTGGCCACAATTACAGCAGTTCGACTTGAGTAATGGGGCGTTGGTCGGTTTGCTACTTGCCTTAGCTGGCACCTTTGTGGCTTCATTAGGGAATATGATCAGCGTACGTAACTCTCAACAACGTATTGGCGTCATGCAGGGCAATGCATGGGGCATGTTATACAGCGCTATTGGTTTATTTGTATATGTAATCATCAGCGGTGCCGATTTTAGCCTGTCGGCCCCAGCAAGCTACTGGTATTCATTAGTTTATTTATCGGTGTTTGGGACGGTTATTGCATTTGCATGTTACTTTGCACTACTAAAAAATATCGGCCCAGAACGTGCCAGCTATGTGATTGTGTTATTTCCATTAGTTGCAGTGACTTTAAGTACATTATTTGAAGGTTTTAGTTGGCAAGCCAATACGTTTATCGGCTTTAGTTTAGTACTGCTTGGTAATGCTATTGTACTGACTCCAACAAAAAGAATTAAAGCGTTTATTGAGTCTAATAAAGCATCATTTGCTAATAAACGCTCCATCCCCAGTTAGAATGCGTATATACGCAACTAACGCCAAAAGCGCCTACTTGTTAGGCGCTTTTTTATTACTAACATATTACTCGTCATTTAACATTGCGGCATACAAAAACGCAACGCGAGCGGATGAATAGTCACCACCGCTGGGGTAACGCCTACCAACTCACCATCTGCTTCGATTGGTAAATCAGGCGTATTTATATAAGCAATTTCTAAGCGCTGGTAGTTGAGCTCTTTCATACCGTGGTGCTTACGTAGCAATAAGCGCACAAAACTGTAGAGGTTACCTAACAAACCACGCGTAGGCACGCGATAGCACTCTAAATAGCCACTATTCAATTGTGCTTTTGGCGCTATCATCAACCCCCCACCAAAATAATGATGATTTGCAAATACAGTAATCAAATTACCATATTCGCATTGCTGCCCTGCAAAACTCCCAGCCAAGCGAGAAGGCTGATAAACGAATAAACACTTAAAGCCAGCTAAACTATAACTTAAAGCGGATAATGCAGGCTTGGTTTGCAATGCCTGTACTACATGCGCATCAAAGCCAACCCCCGCAATATTAATAAAGTAACGGCTATTTATTTGGCCAATATCGATTTTTACTTGATGCTCACTAAAAATAGCATTACGCCAAGCTGAGTTTGAACAGCCAAAGCCGCGTGCAAAATCATTACCCGTCCCCTGAGGCAATAACGCCAACGAGCAACTCAATCCCATCAATGCGTTTACAGCCAAATGCAGGCTGCCATCACCACCGAGCACAACAACGCGCTTTTGTGACTGAGCCAAAACCGTTATTTTTTGGCAATCATTGGTAAAATGTCCTGTGGTGTAAAAAACAGTGTAACTAATTTGACGTTTTTGACACTGCTCTAATAACCAAGTGCAATTTTTTTTATGTTTTTTTTGCGTACTTGGTTTAATAATTATTAGCATCTGGATACCAGCCTATTCAAAAGTAGGGAAATAGACATTTTCAAAAAATAAATTAATCTGAATAATTAGTCACTTTATTTATCATCTAATGCATTAAAATATCAGCGGCAGTGTAATATTGCTTTTAAACAAGTGATTTAGGCGACTTTAAATTTCATAACCATGCATAATACTCAGTACTTACTATCTGAATCATACCTTAATAAAAACAATTCGGATTAGTTATTTCTATCCGACCACCCTAATTTTTATCGTTTTATTTTTGTGCAAAAAAAGCTCAGAATAGCCGTGTTGTCAAAACAGACATAACCCGGAGCAAAGTAATGAACCCAGTAAATACATTAAACGAAAATGCAGCTACCCATGTTGCAGTAAAACCGACCAACCGCAAAGCAAAAATGCTTGCCAGACTTAACCGTTTCGGCAAAAAGCTAGCTCTTGGCGGCGCAGTTCAATACAAGTAATCACCCAACCATGATTACTTTAGCGGTGCAGCAAATACCCAACCACTAAATGAAACTACTTATTTAGCTCCCTCGTTTGCTGCAACCCCTTCTTTAAACTCCCTAAAAACTCCTTTTTTATAAAAAAACCTCTTTTTTAGAACAAAAAAACAGCAAACGATCTTTTTCCTATTTACACACCCCAATCACCTGCGTATTATTCTTTCCCAACGGAGAGATGGCAGAGTGGTCGAATGCACCGGTCTTGAAAACCGGCAGGGGTTTATAGCCCCTCTAGGGTTCAAATCCCTATCTCTCCACCATTATTACGTTTTGGTGGTTCACTCGATTATCAAAATGACAATTTATGCGCCGGAGAGGTGGCCGAGTGGCCGAAGGCGCTCCCCTGCTAAGGGAGTATAGGGTTTGTAGCTCTATCGAGGGTTCGAATCCCTCCTTCTCCGCCATTTAATAACGAAAAAAGCCCCGCAATTTATTGTGGGGCTTTTTTTGTTGTTAAAAATGGCAGAAGGCGGGTGAGAACCCTCGACCAGGGTTCGATAAAATGTCAGGAACATTTTAGGCCGCTGCAAGCGTCGCGAAGCGATTAGTTACATGGACGTAAGCAAGCCCATCCCCACGTTTGACACAAATTTCAGAATGAAAAGCCTATTGTTTTATGTCCGTAACCTTTACACCAATGAAGGCGGGTGAGAACCCTCGACTAGGGTTCGACCAAACTTTGTCTGGAACAAAGTTAAACGCACGCAGTGCGGCCAGAAAACTAAACTCTAGATCCCTTCCGCTAAGTTGTGTAATGTAATATCAAATAGAACACATAAGTCAGCTCTTAAACCAAATTCAAAAATCGTTCTGACTTTTCTTTTTAAAAACACCAAAATATTTTCTAAGGCTACAAGTTGAATAATACCAATCGTGTTAAGTTACTGACCATTTATAGCGACAGATAAATGGAGTGATAACAAGGCGTAAATTTTGACATGTAGTTGTTCTACTTAAAAAAATTATAACGCAGTTAGCGCTTTATTTAGCTCGCTAGAATGGTTAAATATTTAAGTCGATTGGTATAACAGTGAGGACAAAGAAAGTGGTATTTTATATGCAGTTTTTACAACTGTATTATTGTACTTCCTTTTCAAAATCACTTTAATTTACACAATAGTTTCAGACCGACATGCCCCTTGTCTAAGCTCTCGCTGGGACAACATTGAAGTAGTTATTACTCCTTTTTCAGCATTCTTAATTTTAGCAATGTTGAGTTGTATTTGGTTGTTCCTTAGTTGTTTAAAATATAAAAAGAAAGTAGGTAAAGCAGCCTATCTAGTATTTTTTTTCGCAGCGATATTCTATTATTTTTGGTTTAAAGGTTTTTACGGCTTTTGGTTACTAATGGAGTATGAGCAGGACAAAATAACCCTATCTCAATTTTTTAACAAAACTGGGGGCGATGAGTTATTTAAATTATATGATGGGCATCACGAAATTCAGATATTGTGCCAACCATATAATCACAATGCAGATAAAAAACCGGATAACTAACTGTTACATCATAGTAATGCAATAGGTTGCTACCTATTAAATCAATACTTTAACCTAGTCTAGGTATTCTCTCGTAACGATTGGGTGAGCAGGTAAAAATTCATCGCAGATAAATGGTCTTGTATTGATACAAGCCTGTAGATTATTTTTTTGTTGTATGTTGTCGGGTTTCGCTGCGATCAAACTCACCTACAGTGCTTCTGCGTAAAACGGGTAAAGAGGCTAAACAGTCTCTTTATCTTAATAACCCAAACTAAACCCATCGGCATCTAAATGCGCCGGGAAACTTTGCTTAAAGAGCTCAAGCGGCTGTTTGTCCAAAGTGATAATAACAACATCAGCTTTGTTATCAGTAGCGGCTGCTAACGTATCACCTATAAAGTCATACACTGCCGTGCCGCCATTGTGCGCGACGCCATTAGCATCATCACCAATACGATTAACGCCAATCACATAACACTGGTTTTCCATCGCCCGCGCCATTAGTAAGGTGTCCCATACTTTGCGCCTTGCAGCAGGCCAGTTGGCGACATTAACCATCACATCGTAGTCATTGCGATTGCGCTGAAAGACCGGAAAACGTAAGTCGTAACAAACTTGCGGTAGAATTCTAAAGTCATTAAGGGTGAACACTTCACGTTGCTGCCCTGCGGTTACAAAATCGCCCTCTTTGCCCAAGCAAAATAAATGCCGTTTGTCGTAATATTTCACTTCGCCATTGGGCCATGCCCAATAAAAGCGATTAGCTTTTTTATCGCCTTGAGTTACCAATACCGAGCCTGCAATTACCGCATTGCTTGATTTTGCCGACGCGATCATCCAATCAAGCACTTTGCCTTGCTTTAACTGATGATCCGGCTCTGCGCAATCAAGGTTAATAGCAAAGCCGGTGGCAAAGGTTTCTGGCAATAAAATAAGCTCTACTGATTTATCTATATCAGCTATTTTATTGCCAAAGTGTGCCAAGTTGGCGTCTTTATCTAACCAATTAAGCGATGTTTGTATCAGTGCTATGGTTAAAGTTGACATAAAATCTCCGCGGCTTGTAATAGCGTGGCGTCATTTTTGGCAAAGCATAAGCGAATAACTTTATCGTTGCTTGGTTGCTGATAAAACACGCTTAGTGGAATGGCTGCAACGCCTGCTTGTTCTACTAACCACTGGCAAAATTCTACGTCATTTAAATCCGATACATCGCTGTAATCAAGCAGTAAAAAGTAGGTGCCTTCACTTGGTAAAATGGTAAAGCGGCTATCTTTTAGTGCTTTACTAAGTACATCACGCTTTTGTTGATAAAACTCACTGAGCTCATCCACATGCTCACCTTGCTGTTCTAACATATCGGCTAATGCATGTTGTGCCGGCGTAAAGCTTGAAAAAGTCACATATTGGTGAATTTTACGAAACTCGACCGCAAGTGCAGCGGGTGCGATGCAGTAACCCATTTTCCAGCCTGTGCTATGAAAAGTCTTGCCAAAGCTTGAGATCACAAAGCTGCGAGCAAACAATTCGTTATCACGCAGCACACTTAAATGCGGTTGCTGATCAAAAGTAATATGCTCGTATACTTCATCACTTATCAGGTATAAGTCATGCTTAATTACTAAGGCTTTTAGAGCATTAATATCGTGCTGTTTTAACGTTTTACCACTTGGGTTATGTGGGGTGTTGATTATAATAGCCCGCGTTTTGCTATTGATAGCCGCAGCCACCGTTTGCCAGTCAATTGCATAACTCGGAGCATGCAGAGCAATATTGACTGACTTACCACCGGCCAATTCAATCGCTGGCTGGTATGAATCATAAGCGGGGTCAAACACAATGACTTCATCACCTTCGCGCACCAGCGCCTGAATGGCAACAAACAAGGCCTCGGTCGCGCCAGAGGTTACCGTTACTTGCTGCGCGGCATCTATTTCAGCTGCATATTTTCGTTTTGCTAACTGGGCAATTTGTTGCTGCAGGCGCGGCACACCAGATGAAGGTGAATATTGATTAACTCCTTCAAGCACATAATGATTAAGCTGTTTTTTAAGTAGCTCAGGCGCATCAAACTCAGGAAACCCCTGCGATAAATTAATCGCTTCGAATTGATTTGCTAAAGCAGTCATTTGACTAAAAATACTGGTGCCTAAATTTGGCAATTTACTTTCAAACACTGGTTACCCTTAATGATGGTTTTGCGCCCAAAGCGATGCTATCATTGCTGTTAACAGATGTATAGCCGTCTAAAAAAGTATGAGGAATGTATGCATAACAATACCGCTATTTCAGAACTTATAGAAGCAGGAAAGTGGATCAGTCAACGTGGTTGGGTGCCAGCTACGGGTGGTAATTTTTCAGCGCGAACTAACACCGGTTTTGTGGTTACTGCCAGCGGTTTTGACAAAGGTCAATTAGGGTCGCATACCTTTATTGAACTGGATCATGTCGGTAATCGTAGCGCTAGCGCCGCCAAACCCTCAGCTGAAACCGAATTGCATTTGTGCATGTATAAACTTATTCCTGCTGCTAATTATGTATTGCACACTCATTCCGTTGCTGCGACGGTATTATCTCGGGTTATTAAAGGTCACAGCCTAGACTTACACGGCTACGAAATGCAAAAGTCACTAACCGGCATTACTTCACATTTAGACACCTTGAGTATTCCAATCTTTGATAACGACCAAGATATTGATCGCTTGAGTTTATTAGTGAGCGATCACCACTTACACACGCCTATTGAGCACGGCGTGCTTATTCGCGGCCACGGTTTGTATGTAGTGGGTCGCACTATTGGTGAAGTACGCCGTCAATTAGAAGGCCTTGAGTTTTTATTTGCATGTGAGATAGAACGCTTAAAATTAGTAGGATTAGAATCATGATCAAAGCACTGCTGACCGATATTGAAGGCACTATTACCCGTATTTCGTTTGTTAAAGACGTACTATTTCCATATGCCGCAAAGCAGCTCCCCGAATTTGTAAAAACTCATCAAGAGCAAAGCGCTGTAGCTGAACAAATTTATGCCGTAAAAGCGGTTATTGAACAGCCAGATGCCAGTATTGATGTCGTAATTAACACTTTACTTGAATGGATCCGTGACGATAAAAAAATCACTCCATTAAAACAGTTACAAGGTTTGATTTGGCAAACTGGCTATGAAAATGGCGATTTTACCGGCCATTTATACCCAGATGCCTACCACTTTTTAGTTGCACAGCAACAAGCCGGCCAGCAGTTGTATGTGTATTCATCAGGGTCAGTAAAAGCACAGCATTTAATTTTTAACTACTCTGACTTTGGTGATATTCGCTCCTTATTTACTGATTATTTTGATACTCAAGTCGGCGCTAAACAAGAGCAACGTTCATATCACAATATTATTGAGCAACTACCTTTTGCCGCTAATGAAGTGTTATTTTTAAGTGATGTGGCAGCCGAGCTTGATGCCGCCAAAGCCGCAGGTTTAAAAACCTTGCACCTGATCCGTGATGGTCAAGCAAGCTCGCCTGCGCATAACTATATTAACGATTTTAGCCAATTCACTGTGGAGCATTTAGCATGAGCCAACTGACTATTTTTGCTGACTGTAACGGCAATAATGCTTTATTAAACACTCAAGATACAGCACAAATTGCCACCGAGCTTAATAAAGTAAATGTACGATTTGAGCAGTGGCAAGCAACAAAAATGATTACTGCTGATACTAGCCATGAAGCTATTATTTCCGCCTATAACGCTGATATTGAAAGCTTAAAGCAACAAGGTGGTTATCAAACTGTAGATGTTATTTCGCTGGCAAAAGGCAATCCGAACGCTGCAGAATTACGTGCTAAGTTTTTATTTGAGCACACCCATAGTGAAGACGAAGTACGCTTTTTTGTAAAAGGCCAAGGATTATTTTGCCTGCATATTAACGACAAGGTTTACCAAGTACTTTGCAAGCAGGGTGATTTAATTTCAGTACCAGAGCTTACTCCCCATTGGTTTGATATGGGCAGCGATCCTGAATTTACTGCGATCCGTTTATTCAATAATACCGAAGGCTGGGTGGCACAAAGCACCGAATCTGAGATTGCTAAGCAGTTTCCTTTATTGGACTAGATATCTGTTAATAATGGAGTTTAAATGGAAAAGTTGTTTTCATACGGCACACTGCAATTAGAGCAAGTACAGCTTGATACCTTTGGCCGCTTGCTCGAAGGCCAAGCCGATACACTACAAGGTTACGTAGTAGGCGAAGTTGAGGTCACCGACGCCGCCGTGCTGAAAAGCAGCGGCCAGCGTTTTCATCCAGCATTAATTAAAACAGGCCTGCCAACAGATACAGTAACTGGCACTATTTTTACTATCACCTTAGAGGAACTTGCTAACGCGGATAGCTACGAAGTTAATGACTACATCCGTATTGAAGAGTCATTTAGCAGCGGCATTAATGCATGGGTGTATGTGGCAAAAGGCTGTTAAACCAGCCTTTTTAATTCACCAACTAAAACTTGTTGTTGGTCATAAACGCCAGTATCGAGTACCCAGCCGGTAATAAGCTTAGCGGGGGTTACATCAAATGCGGGATTATATACGTTAGCATTTGTAGGTGCCCATAGCGCTTCACCAAAGCTTCCGCTTACACCGCGCACTTCTGCGCTGTTACGTTGTTCTATTTCAATGTCTGCACCGCATGCTGTGTTTACATCGAGGGTTGTTAGCGGCGCTACTACATAAAATGGGATGTCATGAAAATGCGCCAGTACTGCTAAGTTATAAGTGCCTACTTTATTAGCAAAGTCACCATTTGCAGCAATACGATCTGCACCGACAAAAATTTTATCAACCTTGCCAGCAGCCATTAAACTCGCTGCCATATTATCGCAAATTAAGGTGTAAGGTACTTGCCAGCGCTCAAGTTCAAACGCGGTTAAACGCCCGCCTTGCAATAATGGCCGCGTTTCATCCACCCATACATGAATATCGCCATGACGTTGCTGCGCTTTATAAATAACACCAAGAGCAGTACCAATACCTGCGGTTGCTAAGGCACCAGTATTACAATGTGTGAGAATATTATCGCCGCTGCTAACCAATGCAGCACCATGATTTGCCATGCTTTCACACAAGGCGATATCTTCATTAAACAATGTTACAGCAGCGCTTACAATTGCCGTTACATAATCATCTTGTTGTAATGCAATACGTAACTTTGCCATACAATGCATTAAATTAACCGCAGTTGGCCGAGTGGCTTCTAAATCATCAATCGCCTGCGCTAATGCTACTTTAGCTGTGCCTTGCTCTGCCAAATGGGCAACTAGCAAACTTGCTCCTAAACCAATCAGCGGTGCGCCGCGTATTTTTAAGCTTAGAATTAAATCCCTCATACTGGCTACATCATCACATTCGTGCCATACCTGCTGATGCGGCAGTAGGTATTGGTCTAACACGCTTAGTGTATTGTTTTGATATTTTAAACTGCTCGCTATGAGGTCTTGCATGATTGATCCTGAATAATCGTTAGGCTGAGGTTATTTTACAGTAGTTTTTAAAACGCACAACCCAGAAGTGTAGACATCTAAACGGTTGAAGGTATAGAATGCTATTGTTTATCATTTTCTGAGAGTACGCCGATGGCCGAATACGTTGCCTTTAATGCACAGCATGCGATTGATTATATTAAAAATCTTGTAACTAAAGATGGGTATGATTTGTTTGATCCTGACCAAACGTTATCGGCGTATGAGTTTGGAGATGGCAATTTAAATCTCGTTTTTAGAATAAGCGACGAGCAAAGTAATAGCGTTATTTTAAAGCAAGCCTTACCTTATGCGCGCTGTGTGGGTGAGTCATGGCCATTAACGCTTGACCGAGCACGCATTGAAGCTGAGGTTTTACTCAATCACGGCGCATTAAGCCCTGACTACACAGCAAAAGTATTGCATCATAATCCAGAGCAAGCACTGACCATTTTAGAAGATCTTGGTCACTTACAAATTTTGCGTAGCGCACAAATAAACGCAGAGCAATTTCCGCTATTAGGTCAACATGTGGCTCACTACTTAAGCCATACTGGTTTTTATAACTCAGACTTTTACCTAACCGCGCAAGATAAAAAAGCCAAAGTCAGTCAGTTTACTAATCCAGAGTTGTGCCAAATTACTGAAGATTTGTTTTTCAACGATATCTTGCGTGAACATGAGCGTAATAACTACCCAAGCGAGTTGCAAAGTACAGTCAATAAACTACAAAATAACACCGCATTACATTTAGCGATCGCAAAACTAAAAGCTAAGTTTTTATCATGCCCGCAGACGCTATTACATGGTGATATGCATAGCGGCAGTATTTTTGTCGATCAAAAAACCACTAAGATGATCGACCCTGAATTTGGCTTTTTTGGCCCAGTTGGCTTTGATATCGGCTCATTTATCGGCAATTTATTATTAAACTACTGCGCGCAAAATGCTCGTATTAGTGAATTTGTTACACGCCGTAACTATCACACCCATTTACTGACTTGCCTGCAAGAGAGTTATTCTTTGTTTGAACAACAGTGGCTGACATTTATTGCAGAGCAAACCACAGATAACAATTTAAAAGCCGCTGGTTATGGCGAGTATTTTATGCAACAAGTATTACAAGACGCGATTGGTTACTGTGGGACAGAACTGATACGCCGCACTATCGGCTTAGCACACGTTGCTGACATTGATGGCATTGAAGATGCGCAGGCGCGTTTAGACGTACAACGCCACACTTTAGCGCTGGGTGAGCAGTTAGTACTCAACGCCCACACTTGCAATAACAAAGAAGAGTTTTTCTCTTTATTGATAAGCCAACTAAATTAAATTTATAAAAATAGCAAAAGGCACTTTATTTAGTGCCTTTTATCAACCTATTTGGGCGGGACCTAGCTTCTATTACCTAGTCTTTTAAATTACTGGTAATTTTCATACATTTTATCAAGCGGCTCTGATAAACCATTTTCTTGCACAACGCGCACATGCTGGCGGCCAAGTTCACGGGCACTAAATACCCCGCATGAGTGAGCAATTAAACCCGCACCATAATGAATGTACTTATTGTAGTTTGCTACGCGCTGCGCTTTATCGGCGACATCTAAGCCACGTTGCAACCGCTCGTTGTGTGTGGTTATCCCTGTTGGGCAAGTGTCTTTATTACATTGCAGCGCTTGAATACAACCCAAAGCAAACATATGACCACGTGCCGATACAACAAAGTCTGCGCCCAGCGCGAGCGCCCATGCAACCTTAGACGGCACAATCAGTTTGCCTGACGCAATAACTTTAATTCGCTCTCGCAGGCCATGCTTTTCGAGCATATTAACAACCAAAGGTAAACTTTCTTTCAGTGGTAAACCCACCGAATCCATCAGCGGTTGTGGTGCAGCACCGGTACCGCCATCAGCACTATCGATAGTAATAAAATCGGGCGCAGATTCAATACCACGATGATTGATCTCAGCAAACAAGGTTTCCAGCCATGCATAAGCGCCAATAACCGCTTTAAAGCCGGTTGGCTTGCCAGTCGTTTCGCGCACCGAGGCAATCATATCAAGTAAATCTGCAGGGTTTTTAACTTTTGGTGTGTAGCACCTTGGCTCATTTTAATTTCAAACATTTTTACTTGTTCATGCGCAGCTATTTGCTTGAGCTTCTCATGACTTAATTTACCTTGTTCATCGCGCACACCATATTTAGCTGTGCCAATTTGAAACACAATGTCGGCACCTCCTTCTAAGTGATAAGGGCTTAAACCACCTTCACCAGTGTTCATCCAACAACCAGCGAGTTTGGCACCTTGCGATAACGCACGTACAGCAGGTTTTGATAACGCACCAAAACTCATACCTGAAATATTGAATAGCGATTTAGTAATATAAGGATTTCGACAATGCGGCCCTAACGTAACTGCACTAGGTTCAAGCGCTTCTTCGTCCAAGGTAGGAAACGCGCAGTTCATAAACATCACGGTCCCGGTAACTTCTAGGCTCTGAGTTGAGCCAAAGGCGGTGGTACGATCAACATTTTTAGCCGCTTTATAAACCCAACTACGATCGGCGCGATTAAATGGCATTTCTTCGCGATCCATAGCGAAAAAGTATTGACGAAAAAACTCACCTTGGCGCTCAAAAAAGTATCTAAACCGACCTATTACCGGATAATTACGTCTAATCGCTTGTTTAGATTGAGTTACATCACTGATATAAAAATAAATAACAACTAAAACTAAACACCCAAATACCACTATAAATAAGCTGGCAAACACATCAATGCTAAAAACTATTAAATTACTCATGCAGCGCCCCTTGCTGGTTGTTTTTCCAGCTTTGAGAATATAAGCAGAACAAGTTTCAAGCAAATGTTTTGTAAGGAAAGCTCGGTTACACGCTAATCAGCACGAACCGAGATAAATTGAACGTTGTAATTTAGCCGCGCTTTTCCAGCTCAGTTTCAATATATTGATGGATTTGATCTTCTAATACTGACATTGGCACAGAACCGTGGCGAAGTATTTGATGGTGAAACTCACGTACATCAAAATCTTGACCAAGCGCTTGCTCGGTTTCTTTACGTAAGCGCTTAATAGTCAGCTCACCAATTTTGTATGATAGTGCTTGTGCTGGCCATGAAATATAACGATCAGTTTCGGTTTTCACGTTATGTAGTGACAATGCCGTATTTTCACTCATAAACTTCATCGCGCGATCTCGGCTCCAGCCATACATATGCATGCCAGTATCAACCACTAAACGAGCTGCTCGCCACATTTCATAAGTTAAACGGCCAAAGTTACTGTATGGGTCTTGGTAAAAACCCGCTTCAATTCCTAAATACTCAGAATATAACCCCCACCCTTCACCAAATGCCGATAAGTATGCATTCTGACGATAGCTTGGTAAGTTTTCTAATTCAGCATTAAGGGAGATCTGTAAATGATGCCCTGGTACAGCCTCATGAAAAGTGAGAGCTTCTAATACGTATAAAGGGCGCTTATCAAGTGCATAAGTGTTTACCCAGTAATAACCCGCTTGATCATCACGACTCGAACCAGAATAACGGCCAGTCGTGTACTTAGGCGCTATGCTTGCTGGCACCGGCGCAACACCATAAGGCATCCGTGGTAAGGTATGAAATAGCTTAGGTAATTGTGCATCCATCTTTTTAGCTATGTACGATGCTTCTTTTAATAACTCTTCCGGTGTTTTAGCATAAAATTGCGGATCAGTACGTAAAAAGTGCACAAATTCAGCAAACGTGCCTTTAAAACCAACTTGCTCAATAATCTTATCCATTTCAGCACGAATACGTGCCACTTCTTTTAACCCCAGTTCATGGATTTCTTTTGGCGTCATATCTGTGGTGGTATAATACTTGGCGCGATTGGCATAAAACGCAGCACCATTAGGTGTTGCAGAGATACCAATTTCAGTACGCGCACCTGGCTGATACTCTTCATTAAAAAATGTTAAATAATCTTGATAAGCAGTAATCACCTGCTCTTTAATAATTTTCTTTGCTTGTTGTTGTAAAGCAAAAAACTCACCATCACTCAAACCAGCGGTATTATTTAAAAATGGTTTATAAAACTCAGACTCAGTAGCGTCATCAACAATATATGCACTGATAGAGTCTTGATAACCCACAAGCACCGCTTTCGGTTGCGTTAAACCAACTTCTAAACCTTTGCGCATCCAGCCGATGTTTTGCTGAAAAAATCGAGGAACTTGCTGCAAACGTTGCAAATAAAGCTGGTAATCAGCTAATTTTTTATAATCTGAACTCGACACCATAAAAGATAAACTAGAGTGAAAGCCATATTCAGAAGTAAGCGGCATGTAGTGGCTGTTAAATACATATTCATCGATACTATTTTGTACTTGTCCACGAATTATAGTGAGATTAATACGGTTTTCATCACTGAGTTTATCTTTATCTATTGCATCTAACTGCGCTAATAATTCAGTGTTATGTTGATATTTCTTTTCAAGAAACTCAGCAGATAAATTAGTTAACAAATAACCATCAACACCCTCGGGGTTGCTATACGTGCTAATACTTTTACGATAATCAACAATTGATTGCGCAACTTGCGTAAATTGTTGATCGCTATCTACGGTGGTCATTTGGCAAGCACTTAATGTACATGCCAAGGCGATGCTTAACAGAGAATGACGCATAACCGATGAAGGTGATTTTTTCATAATAATAGGGATCTGCTACTGAAAACGTGAGGGTTAACCTAACCTAGACTGCTACAATAACCAAAAAAATGCGACCAAGGGCAATAAATACAAGGTTAAATTAACCGCGACTATTGACTAGTAGTTAATCAGCACTTTTTATTGCTTAATAAGATTGTCGAGAAAACCAGCTATTGAGCGATAAAAATAGAAATTTCGCTATCAAATTACATATTTTTGCTTTTAAATATCCCCGATACAGATTAATGTAAGGCAATCCCATACGCTAGGATTGCGTCAAGACCTCACGGAGAGAGTTATTTAATTTCGCTGTTACGTGTATTTAATTGGTGTATACAATGATGTTCCATGATTCCATGGCTATTGCTCAAGAAAAAATGACCAAGGTATGTATCTTTTTAGAACATCATATATTACCACCGACTCCTCTTAATTATCACGTTGTCTACACCTACGTTAGCCAAGTTAATTCTGATTTAAATACCACTATCGATCGTGCAATTGCCCAAGGCCAAGAAATTGACTGTGTTTATGTAGAACAACTTTATTTCGATTACATGGATCAAGCCCATAAAGCTGAAACCAATATGGTTCGTAATGTTGATGGTATTATTAATTCATTATCACGTAGCGCGCACTCAACCGAAAAAGATATTATCCGCTTTGCAAGTCAAGTCAGCGACTGTGTACATTCTTTAGATGAAAATAATATTGCCCAAACTCGCCTCGCACTTGAGACATTAAATAAGCAAACTGCTCACTTGCTCACTCAACATAAACAATTTAAACAAGAGCTGATCAAAGCAAAGCGACGACAAGAAAAAACTCAACAACAACTCGTACAATTACGCAAACAACACATCACCGATCAACAAACAGGCCTTTTTAAACGTCATTATTTAAACCAGCAAACACAATTATGGTTAGACCAAAAAAAATCTGTGTGCGCGATTGCCATTCAAATAGATAACCTAGATCACTTTATTGATAACTACGGCGATATCATTGGTGAAGTAATTTTAAGCAAGGTAGCTAAACAAATTCAAAAATATGTATTTGAAAGTGGCCTACCAGGGCGAACAGGCAAAGATGCTTTTACTGTATTACTGGCTGATATCGACCCTGAAACTGCGAATGTAATTGCTGAAAAAGTCCGTAATGGAGTCGAAAAATTACGTTTCGTTAGTTCTAAAAACGGTATTAAACTTCCAGCAATCAACCTTTCATTAGGGATTGCCAAGCACTTAGACGAAAAAGATTTTAATAATCTTGCCCGTAAAGCCTCCAATGCAGCACATAAAGCCAGATCGCTTGGCCAAAGCAGCTTTATTGCCGGACAGTGAGCCGTAACTCATAAAGCTTGATCCACAAGCAATTTTCCCCAGATTCAAATTGCACCATGGCGTAACAATCAAGTACACTAGTCTTTATTACCACGATAGAGATTAATCATGAACGAGAATCCTGAAAAGACCACGCATTTTGGTTATAAAACCGTTGCCGAAACCGAAAAAGCTTCTATGGTTGCCGATGTATTTCATTCCGTTGCTACTAAATATGACGTAATGAATGATCTCATGTCGTTTGGTATTCATCGTTTATGGAAACGTCAAACCATTGCTAGTTCAGGTGTGCGTAAAGGCCATCATGTGCTGGATTTAGCCGGTGGCACCGGCGACTTAACGGCAAAGTTTAGTCAACTAGTTGGTGATACTGGGCAAGTAGTATTAGGTGATATTAACTCATCAATGCTTAAAGTCGGGCGCGAAAAGCTACATAACCTAGGTCTTGTCGGTAATATTGACTACGTACAAATGAATGCTGAAGCACTGCCTTTCCCTGATAATAGTTTTGATTTAATTACCATTGCCTTTGGTTTACGTAATGTTACAGATCAAAATAAAGCACTTCGCTCGATGTACCGAATCTTAAAGCCTGGTGGTCGTCTGCTGGTATTGGAGTTCTCCAAACCAGAGCATCAAGTATTAAGTAAAGCCTATGATTTTTACTCATTTAACTTACTACCTAAAATGGGTGAGTTAGTTGCTAACGACGGTGAATCATACAAATATTTAGCTGAATCAATTCGTATGCACCCAGATCAAGAAACACTAAAAGCAATGATGAACGAGGCTGGATTTGAGCAAACCACCTATCAAAATCTCACCGGTGGTATTGTAGCATTACATCGTGGCTTTAAATATTAAGCGTCACACTAGCTAGTAAAGTTTATTGCTAAGGTATTGTATGTTAAATAATTTCATGGTCGCACTCGTCGAAAGGGTTTTAAATACGGCGCTTAAACTCGATCCCACTCTTAGCGATAGACTGTCGTCAATATCCCAACAACGTTTATTAATTGATATACGCGATTGGCAACAGCAGTTTTTAGTGGTGTTTACTGGCCAACAACTGCATTTATACAACACTACCGAAACGCAATATGACTGCATGATAAGCGCCGATATTAATACTTTAATGGCACTTAAAAACCCTGCAATGCTGACTCAGTTAATCCGCCAAGATAAACTCGATTTGCAAGGTGATCTAAATATTGCACAAGGGTTTAGTAATGCTTTCGCTGCGCTTAATATCGATTGGCCTGAACACTTATCTGATTATCTTGGTGACGCAGCGGCACAGCAACTATGGCAGTTAGTTAAACAAACTCAACAGCAAAGTCAAAAAGCCAACAAGAAACTCTCTACAACGCTAACTACTTTATGCCAAGACGAGCTCAAAGTGACCATTCATCCTTTAGAGCTTGAGCAATTTAAGCAACACACGCGTCAACTCAAAGCACATGTTGCGCAACTTGAGTTACGTATCAACCAACTACTTCAAGCAAAATGAATCAGTAAGGATTATCTGTGTCAGCTGCTCGGCTTTATAACATCACAAAAACCCTCCTTAGCTATGGTTTGGATGAACTGATCCCATCACAAAAAATACCTTGGTATGGCAAAGTTGGCCGTGCATGTCTATTTTGGCTAACCAATAAGCACCCAGAAAAACCAGCAGGGTTAAGACTGCGTTTAGCATTACAACAATTGGGGCCAGTATGGATCAAATTTGGCCAAATGTTATCTACTCGGCGCGATTTATTACCACTAGATATCGCTTTAGAGCTAGCCTTGCTGCAAGATCAAGTACAGCCATTTGATGGTGTGTTAGCACAACAACTAATTGAAAATGCACTCGAAATCGATGATATCAGTGAATACTTTAGTGATTTTGAGCAAACCCCTTTAGCTTCAGCATCCATTGCCCAAGTACATACAGCCACTTTAGTGGATGAGCATAATCAACCACAAAAGGTGGTTATCAAAGTCATTCGCCCTGATATCAGAGAACAAATTGACGCTGATTTAGCATTAATGGAACAATTTTCTAAAATAGTGGCCAAGTTAATCAATGAAGCGAAAAGGTTACGCCCTGTTGAAGTAGTCAAAGAGTATAAGAAAACCTTACTTGATGAACTTGATCTGATGCGTGAAGGCGCAAACGCCATTCAATTAAAGCGTAATTTTGAAGGTTCTGATTCGCTTTATATTCCCTATGTTTACAGTGACTATAGTCGCGTAAATGTACTAGTCATGGAGCGAATTTACGGCATTCCAGTGTCTGATACTGAGGCATTAGTTGCGCAAAACACCAATATGAAACTACTGGCTGAACGCGGTGTGGAGGTGTTTTTCACCCAAGTGTTCCGTGATAGTTTTTTTCATGCTGATATGCACCCTGGTAATGTATTTGTATCCTATGAAAGCCCTGAAAACCCCAAATTTATCGGTATCGATTGTGGCATCGTGGGCACGCTAAACAAAGAAGACAAACGTTACTTAGCCGAAAACTTTATTGCCTTTTTTAATCGCGATTATCGTCAAGTCGCACAATTACATGTCGATTCTGGCTGGGTACCTAAAGACACCAGCGTGGAAGAATTTGAGTTTGCCATTCGCACTGTCTGCGAGCCGATTTTTAATAAGCCATTAGCAGAGATTTCATTTGGCCATGTCTTAGTTAATCTATTTAATACCGCTCGTCGCTTTAATATGCAAGTTCAACCCCAATTAGTTCTACTACAAAAAACCTTGTTGTATGTTGAAGGCCTTGGGCGTCAGCTATATCCGCAACTAGATTTATGGAAAACAGCTAAACCCTTTTTAGAAGACTGGGTAAAGCAACAGGTTGGTCCTTGGTCGGTATTTAAACAGGTATACGCAAATTTACCATTTTGGGCAGAAAAAATGCCCGAGTTACCTGATTTGATCTACCACAACTTAAAACAACAGCGCAACAGTCCTGCACCACTGCCACAGCCATCGCACAAGCCATTATTACTTGGTCTTTTTGCTGGCTCAGCAATGATAGTATCAGGGTTATGTTATTTGCAGCATGACCTTGTCGCTGCAGGTATTGCTGCGATATGCTCTTTAAGCGGCTTTATACTTGCTTGGCGCAGCGCTGCATAAACTAAGTGCTATTTAGTGCTCGGTGAGTATAATCAGTACAATAATTTTAATTCACAGTATTTAATTAAGTGGAGAACATCATGGGTTTTGGCGGCATTAGTATTTGGCAATTGTTAATTGTTTTGGCAATCATAGTGTTACTTTTTGGTACGAAAAAATTGCGTGGTATTGGCGGTGATTTAGGTAACGCTGTAAAAGGGTTTAAAAAAGCAGTCTCTGAAGATGAGCAAAATAAACCAGCAGAACCAATTGAACAAGCAAATAACCCAATACAAAACAAAGAGTCTGTTGATAAAAGTAAAGAAGACCATAAGGCTTAATTAGCATGGGTATGTGGGAACTTGTTGTGGTGTTAATCGTCGGCTTAGTGGTACTTGGCCCTGAGCGGTTGCCAGTTGCTATTCGTACTGTTAGCCGTTGGATAAAAACTATAAAATCGCTGGCTAATTCGGTTAAGGCTGAAGTTAATGAAGAATTAAGAGTGCATGAGTTACACCAAAATTTAAAAAAAGCCGAACAACAAGGCATGCAGAACTTAAGTCCTGCAATAAAAGATTCAGTCAGCGAATTGCAAAAGGCTGCGGACTCGGTCACCCATAGTTATAAAAGAAATCCTCCTGAGCAAGCAGATAAAGTGAATGTTGATGAACAAAAATGAAATTATTTTTGTTAGCTATGGTCTATATATCGGTAACGAGTTAAATTATGACTGAACAAGTTAAATCAGGCTTTGTAAGTCATTTAATTGAATTGCGAAATAGGCTCATGAAAGCCTTATTAGCCATATTAGTATTTTTTATTGCGCTGGTTTACTTTGCAAACGATATTTACGGTTTTGTAGCGGCTCCATTAGTTGCGCACTTACCAAGTACAGCAACCATGATCGCTACAGATGTAACTGCACCGTTTTTTGCGCCGTTTAAGTTAACCTTATTTGTCGCTTTATTTGCAGCGTTTCCGTTAATTTTACACCAAATCTGGGGCTTTATTGCGCCAGGGTTATACCAACATGAAAAACGTATGTTAATGCCTGTTTTGGCATCAAGCATTATTCTTTTTTATAGTGGTATCGCATTTTGTTACTTTGTAGTGCTGCCCATTATTCTTGGCTTTTTTACTAGCGTTGGTCCAGAAATGATGACCTTGGCACCAGACATTAGTAGCTACTTAAGTTTTGCATTGAAGCTCTTTTTTGCCTTTGGGGTCGCTTTTGAGATTCCGGTAGCTATTATGCTGTTATGTTTTAGTGGCGCTACCACAACACAAAGTTTAAAAGAGAAACGCCCTTATATTGTAGTCGGGGTTTTTGTTGTAGCAATGTTTTTAACGCCACCTGATGTGCTATCACAATCTTTATTAGCATTTCCAATGCTGCTGTTATTTGAATTGGGTTTAATCTTAGCATCCTTTTATAAGGCTAAACCTCAACAAGATGAATCAGAGGAATAAATGAAAAAACAACTTTTACCAATACTTGCCTTGTTAAGCATTCCAACTGTTCATGCCAATGAAGTTAACTTACAAGCTTTACAAGCCTGTACATTTATTGAAAATGACTTCAATCGCTTGCTTTGTTACGACAATACCATGGCAGGCAAGTCATTAACTAAACCAGAAACAACAAAAACCTTAACTCCACCTGCAAGTTCAGTCACCGCAACAGCCGATGTAGCTGTTGCTAGTAAGCAAATAGTTAAAGTTAAAAATGAAGATTTTGGCTTAGAGCATAAAGAACTAGTAAAAGAAAACGACAATGAAATTACTGCCGTCGTGACTAACGTAAAAGAAGCACCTTACGGTGAGTTAATAATTAGTTTAAATAACGGCCAACAATGGCGCCAAATTGGCTCAGATAGCTTGCGTATCGACCAAGATGATACTGTAATTATTGAGCGCGGTATGTTCAACTCATTTTTATTGAAAAAAGCAGGTCAGAATCGCTCAATCCGCGTTAAGCGCACTAATTAATGACCACATCACTTATTGATGCTGGCGTAAATCTTACCAATCATCAATTTGATGCTCAACATTCGGCTATCATTACTCGTGCAAAAGCGCAAAATGTTAGCCAGATGCTGTTAATTGGTTGCGATATAAACTCCAGCCAGCAAGCTCTTCACTTAGCACAACAGTACCACCTACTTGCTACCGCCGGTGTTCACCCCCATGACGCAAAATCAGTCGATGAAAAACTAGAAATACAATTGTGCGCTCTTGCTGCAAATCCTGAGATTGTAGCAATTGGTGAATGCGGGTTAGATTACAACCGCGACTTTTCGCCTCGTGAAACTCAACGTTCTGTGTTACACCGACAACTCGCTTTAGCGGTAGAGTTAAATCTTCCGGTATATTTACATGAGCGAGATGCGAGCGAAGATATGCTGGCGATACTGCAACAGTATTCGGTGCGAGGAGTATTACATTGTTTTACCAGTGATCAACACGCCTTAGAGCAATACTTATCACTCGGTTTATACATTGGTATTACTGGTTGGGTCTGTGACGAACGTCGTGGTAAATCACTACAACAACTAGTGCCTATGCTGCCATTAGAGCGTCTATTAATTGAAACAGATGCGCCGTTTTTGATCCCACGCTCGTTAACTCCAAAACCAAAATCGCATCGCAATGAACCAAGCTATTTACCACATATATGCCAAACAATTGCGTCCTTAAAAGGTCTAGAGTTTGCAACTGTTGCAAAGCAAACTACACTTAACTTCCAACAGTTATTCAACCACAAGGGCTGATAATGAAGCGTGTTTGGTTGCTGCTTTATAGCTTTGTACTTATTTCATTCTCAGCCAATGCAACGCAGATCACCTTAGATAAGCATTTTGAACATATATTAAATATTCCTTTTGAATATTCTCAACAACCTTTAACAATAGAGCAAGCTAAGCTAGCCCCTACTCAGCAATGGCAACAACTTCCTGAGCAATCGCTCAATTTAGGACTAACCAATCAAGCCGTATGGCTGCGCCTACAACTGGTCAACGCTGAGGATTCAGGTCTACAAATTTTACTGTCCATTGATAATCCGTTATTAGATAAAGTGGCTGTATACCATTACTTTAAGCAAAACAGATTATTGTTTAAAGAAATTGGTGATGCATTACCACTCAATAACCGACAAATTAAAACAGAATCATTATTAGTAAAGCTAACACTCCCACCGAAAAGTAACTCAACATTACTACTTCATATTAAAAGTCTAGATGGTGTCAGAGTGCCGTTAAGTCTTTGGCAATATGATGAATATTTAAAATATAAAAGTAAGTTTAATTTAATGTATGGCTTGCTAGTCGGGTTTATTTTATCTTTAGCGATCACTTGCTTGGTTATGTTTGGTTTTTCACGAAAGCGCTACTTTGCACTCTGTGGCACTATTTTAATGACTTTATGGTTATTACTGATTTACTTATATGGCTTTGGCTATCGCTATTTTCACCCGTCTTTGCCTAGTCTGCAGCAGCTTGCAGTTCCAAGCATGCTGATATTAACCACTTGCTTATTCAAACTATTATTTGAACAATTACGACTGTCCACGAAAATGTGGCTGCAACCCTTACATAGATTGAGTAACTGGTTACTTTTTATCAGCCTATTTTTTATTTGGTTATTACCAACAAATATCATGCTTTATTACAGTCTACTCTTGCCCGCGCTAGTGATGTTATTACACATAGCGGCGTTAGGGATCGATATTAAGCAACAGCGAACACAGCCACTATGTGCGCTGCTATGTGGAGCGTTGATGTTTTTTTCCGCACAGCTTTACATGATTATTGTTGTGTTTAATTTCTATGATTTTAATGCGCGTGGTTTACCGTTTGTATTTTTTAGCTTTTTAATCTGCTCACTCAGTTTAAGCTTTGCTACCATCAAACACTTTTTAATCGAACGCGATGCCCAAGTTACTGCACAGCAGAGTAAAATAGCCCAAAGTGAAGCACAAGATGCCATCTTACAAGAACGTTTAGAGCTGCAAGAACAAGCTAGGTTAGATTTAGAAGCAAATATAGAAGAGCGAACGTTTGAACTTCAGGTCACTCTGCGTGAGCTTGAAGAAAAGAATCGCGCACTTGAACAAATCAATATGGAAGATCCATTAACACAAATAAAAAATCGCCGCTATTTCGATAAAAAGCTAGTAATGGACTTGCGTCGCTCTCGTCGGGAGCAAACATCTTTAAGCGTGATAATGCTCGACATAGACCACTTTAAGAGCATTAACGACACCTATGGGCACTTAATTGGCGACCAAACTATTCGTGCTGTGGCTGACATTATAAAAAGCCATTTAAAACGCCCACTTGACGAAGTAGCCCGTTATGGTGGCGAAGAGTTTGTTATCTTACTCCCCAATACCGCCCTCGGTGGTGCTGTAGAAATAGCGGAGCAAATCCGCCAAGCAATCATGGATGCGACAATTACAGTAGCAAACAATGAGATAAAGTTTACTATTAGTGCTGGTGTATATAGCGCCATCGCTGAAGACATTCACAATCCGGGATTATTCACCGACTGCGCCGACAAAGCACTTTATCATGCCAAGCAAAGTGGGCGTAATCGTGTAGTTAGTTTTCCAATTTTAGACTAGGAGCAAATAATGGCCCAATCAGGTCTCGACCTTTTCCCTTATACTCGCATGCGCAGAATGCGCCGCAATGATTTCTCTCGCCGCTTGATGGCTGAAAATCAACTCAGTGTGAATGACTTAATTTACCCAGTATTTGTGCTTGAAGGTAACAATCGCCGAGAAGCCATTGCATCGATGCCAGGCATAGAGCGCTTATCGATTGACTTACTGCTGATTGAAGCAAAAGAGTTGGTTGAATTAGGTATTCCTGCAATCGCTATTTTTCCGGTCACCCCTGCGGACAAAAAATCATTGCTTGCTGAAGAAGCTTACAATGATGATGCACTGGCACAACGCACTGTACGCGCACTCAAAGAAGCCTATCCAGAATTAGGGGTAATCACCGATGTAGCACTTGATCCCTTTACAGTGCATGGGCAAGACGGAATTATCGACGATGATGGCTATGTAATTAACGACATCACGACAGAAATATTAGTTAAACAAGCGATATCTCATGCACAAGCGGGTGCAGATATTGTTGCCCCTTCAGATATGATGGATGGCCGCATTGGCGCGATCCGTGAAGCGCTAGAGGCCGAAGGCCATATTCATACACGCATTATGGCTTATTCAGCTAAATATGCCTCAAGTTACTATGGACCATTTCGTGATGCAGTCGGTTCGGCTGGTAACTTAAAAGGTGCGGACAAAAAAACCTACCAAATGGACCCAGCTAATTCCGATGAAGCCATTCGTGAAGTAGCGCTGGATTTACAAGAAGGTGCTGACATGGTGATGGTGAAACCCGGTATGCCTTATTTAGATATCGTACGCCGAGTTAAAGATGAATTTGGTGTGCCGACGTTTGCTTATCAAGTGAGTGGCGAGTACGCGATGCATAAAGCGGCGATTGATAATGGCTGGCTTGCTGAAGAAGCCACAATTATGGAGTCCTTGCTTGCTTTCAAACGTGCTGGCGCTGACGGTATTCTTACCTATTTTGCAAAGCAGGCTGCACAACTGCTAAAAAGGTAAGCCTTATACATTTTTAATTTAGAAAAGGGCGATTCTGCGCCCTTTTTATTTCCATATTATTAACATTTTGTATTTTCTTTGTCATAAATTTTCCTTAAACTGTTTGTCCCACTCGGGACACAATACACGGGAAAAAATAATAATGTTTAAAACAAAAATAACGCCATTGGCGCTTGTAATTGCAAGCCTCAGTGCACCAGCTTCTGCTAATTTAATAATTTCAGAATATGTTGAAGGTGGTAGTAACAATAAAGCAATTGAGCTTTTTAATACCTCTGGCGAAACACTATCGCTTGATGGCTATAACATCTCACTTTTCGCCAATGGCAATGGCGACCTGACAGCTCCAAATAATACACTTGCTCTATCCGGTAGCTTAGCCGCCAATGGCACCTATGTAATCGTAAATGCAGGCTCTGTAGACGAGCTTAAAGCTAAAGCTGATATTGAAGCAACCGTTACTTATTTCAATGGTGATGATGCATTGGTACTTACGAAAGACGGCACTATTGTTGATAGCTTTGGTCAGTTAGGCGTTGACCCTGGTAGCGAATGGTCAGCCGGAGGTGTTAGCACCAAGGACAAAAGCTTACGTCGCAAGCTAAGTATTACTGCAGGTCGCAGCGATGCTACTGCGTCATTTGATCCAAGTGAACAATGGCTACAATTTGATAAAGATGACTTTTCAGGGCTCGGTTTTCATGGTGAGAGTACTGAGCCAACCCCAGATCCAGAACCAGTTATTCCATTAGAATGCGGCGCAGCTAAAACACTTATCAGCGCAGTACAAGGTGAAGGTGGTGATAGCCCTCTGTTAAACACAGAAATTGAGCTGGAAGGCGTAGTAACTGCTGATTTTCAAGGTAGTGAGCAATTAAGTGGCTTCTTTATTACATCACTTGATGCAGATATTGATACAAACCCACTTACTTCTGAAGGTATCTTTGTTTATTTTGCTAATACCGATGTCAATGTTGGTGATCACGTGCGAGTTAAAGGCAGTGTCGCAGAATACTTTAATGCCACCCAAATTGGTGATGTTAGTCAAGTGGAAGTATGTGCTACAGGCTTAACGCCAACAGCAACAAGTATCACTCTCCCTGTTAATAATGTAACCGATTTAGAAGCTTATGAAGGCATGCTGGTTTCACTAGAACAACCGCTGGTTGTTAGCAACAACTATGGTTTAGGCCGTTATGGTGAAGTAGGTCTTGCCACAGAACGCTTATATCAAGGTACACAAATAGCCCTTCCTGGTGATGCTGCTAACGCTGTTGAAGCCGAAAACATAAAAAAACAAATCTTACTTGATGATGGTTCAACGAAGCAAAACCTTGACCCAGTTTCTTACCCTGGTACTGGCTTAGACGCTTATAACACATTACGTTTAGGTGATTCTGTAAACGCAATCACTGGTGTAATGGGTTACAGCTTTGATCGCTATCGTATTCACCCAACAGTACAACCAACTTTTGTTGCAACTAACCCACGTACAAATGCGCCAGAACTGCACGCTGATGCAGATATTCGAATTGCAAGTTTTAATGTCCTTAACTACTTTAATGGTGATGGTCAAGGTGCTGGTTTCCCAACCAGTCGTGGCGCTGATAGTGAAGCTGAATTTATTCGCCAACAAGCGAAAATTGTCAGTGCACTTGTTGCTATAGAAGCTGATGTTATCGGCTTAATGGAAATCGAAAACGATGGTTTCGGTGCAAATAGCGCTATTGCTAGTCTAGTTAATGCGTTAAACGATGAAGATAGCAATAATGAATACGCCTTTGTTAATTTTAACGTAGATAAAATTGGTACTGATGAAATTACCACCGCACTTATCTACCGTGCAAATAAAGTCGCACAAGTTGGCACCGCAGCTATCACAACCCAATATCCATTTGACTATAGTAACCGTACACCTATCGCACAAAGCTTCAAATCACTTGAATCAGAAGAAGTATTTACTGTTGCTGTAGCACATTTAAAATCCAAAGGTAGCTGTGGCAGTGCCGATGGCAACAATGCCGATTTAGGTGATGGGCAAGCATGTTGGAATGAGATCCGCGTTGCTGGTGCTAATGGCTTTGCAGACTGGCTTGATAGCAAGCCAACAGGCATAGACGATGAGGACATCATATTAGTAGGTGATATGAATGCCTATGCGATGGAAGATCCAATACGTGCATTTGCAGACAAAGGATTTAAAAATGTCGTTGCAGAATTAGATGGTAACACTCTTGGCTATTCATATAGTTTTTCTGGACGTATGGGCAGCCTAGATCATGCAGTTGCCAGCCCAAGCTTACTCGCGAAGGTTGTTGCAGCGACAGATTGGCATATCAATGCTGATGAGCCGATCAGTCTGGATTATAACGTAGAGTTTAAATCTGATTCTCAAGTTGCTAGCTTGTATTCAGAGAGTGCTTATCGTGCCTCTGATCATGATCCTGTAATTATTGATATTCAATCTGCCCCTGCTGTAGAGCCAATTCCTGAGCCACAAGCTCCAGTTCTAGAGCCTGAGCAGAGTTTTAGCATCAGTGAAAATAGTCCAATTGGCACTGTCATTGGTCAATTGAGTTTTAGTGATGCCGATGCACAGTACACACCCGTTATTGGCTTCATTGTATCTGGCCACGATGCAGTAACTATAAATGAGCAAGGGCAACTAATCGTTGCTGGTGATTTAGACTATGAGTTTGAAAGAAAAATCACATTAATGGTACAAGCAAAAGACAGTGCTGGTAATTTATCAAATGCGCAGCTTGTTTACATTAATATCGCTAATGATGAGACTGATGACGAAGACGATGACTCAGGTTCATTATTTTGGTTAACGTTACTGGCGTTACCACTAACATTCCTACGCCGTAAAAAAGCGTAGCATAAACTAAACTCTGCTTGTAATAAGTTTATTCAGCAGAGTTCAGATTAGTAAAAAGGCCGCTAAACTGCGGCCTTTTTTATGCATTACATTGGGTATGCTGTGAATTATTACAGCTATTCTTCTTACTATACCAATACATAATTGACTGCTGAGCTTGATCATCAAACTGCCAATTATAAAAGTGGATTACTTTGCTATCTTCTAAAGAAACCGATAATACAGTCAGTAATTTTAATGAGTTAAATTGAATATCAATAATTTCATCTGCATTAATATATTTTTTACCTAACCCCTGAGAGTAATAAATGCCCGCTTTATAACAATGTAAAAAGCGTAAATTGATGATGCTCAAAATTGAGATAATAAATATAACAGGAACAATAATTAGGGCTAAAAAAGTCTGATTTACAGCAAAGATGATTGTTAGCAAAAAAGCAACAGCACAAAGGGTTAGTATCATAACTAACTGCAACAGCCAGTTTGGGCTCAATTTAATTGAATTCATATAAACGTCCTAAAAAGTACACATATATGTCTCTTTATTCGAGAGACTTCCATTTCTCTAATATGCGTATATGGGTGGCATAAGCGGGTATTCTACCTGTATTAGTAACTAAGATTCAAGTAATTGCACTACTTTTTACCTAGTTATAAATAACTAGTTTAATTAGTAAGACAGCCAGCTTTTAAACTACAACTTATGAGTGGAATAACGTTTAAGCTGCAGTAATAAATAGTTGATTCTTTTCTATTATTTAACTGTTTGCTTCAATAGCGACTAAGAGTGCTAACGACTCATTGCTAGCATAACAACAAAAAAGTATTCGATTGTTGGAGGGATAATATTTCTGGCAATAAAAAACCCGCAACAAGAGCGGGTTTTTTTAAGAGTTTAAAGGCTAATTACTTAGCAGCTTTTTTCTCTTTTTCTGCAGCGATTACAGTTTCAGCTACGTTTTGTGGACATGGTGCATAGTGTGAGAACTCCATAGAGAACTGACCACGACCTGATGTCATTGTACGTAATGAACCGATGTAACCGAACATTTCTGATAACGGAACGTCAGCTTTAATACGAACGCCTGTTAAACCAGCTTCTTGGTCTTTCATCATACCACGACGACGGTTAAGGTCACCGATTACATCACCAACGTGATCTTCTGGAGTGAACACGTCAACTTTCATGATTGGCTCAAGAAGTTGTGCGCCCGCTTTAGGGATCGATTGACGGAAAGCGCCTTTAGCAGCGATTTCGAATGCGATTGCAGATGAATCCACGGCATGGAAGCCACCGTCGAAAAGTTCAACTTCAACGTCAAGCACTGGGAAGCCAGCTAGCACACCTTCGCTCATCATTGACTTGAAGCCTTTCTCAACTGCAGGCCAGAATTCTTTAGGTACGTTACCACCAACAACTGATGATTTAAACGTGAAGCCTGAAGCAACTTCGCCTGGCTTGATGCGGTAGTCGATTTTACCGAACTGACCAGAACCACCTGATTGTTTCTTATGCGTGTAGCTATCTTCGATTTCACGAGTGATAGTTTCACGGTAAGCAACCTGTGGTTGACCAACGATAAGGTCTACGCCGTAAGTACGCTTAAGGATATCAACTTTGATATCTAAGTGAAGCTCCCCCATACCTTTAAGGATAGTTTCGCCTGAATCTTCATCAGTCTCAACTTGGAAAGATGGATCTTCTGCAACCATTTTACCGATAGCAACACCCATTTTCTCATTACCGCCTTTATCTTTAGGCTGTACAGCAATCGAGATTACTGGAGTTGGGAATACCATTGGCTCAAGTGTTACTGGGTGCTTAGGATCACAAAGAGTGTGACCAGTTTGCACGTTTTTCATACCTACGATTGCAATGATGTCACCAGCTTGTGCGCTAGTTAATTCGTTACGGTCGTCTGCTTGCATCTCAACCATACGGCCAACACGCTCAGTTTTACCAGTAAACGCGTTAAGGATAGTGTCACCCTTATTAAGTTTACCTGAGTAAATACGTACGAAAGTTAATGCACCAAAACGGTCATCCATGATCTTAAACGCTAACGCTTTGAATGGTTCGTCAGTAGATACGATTGCGAATTGACCATTTTCGTTACCTTCTTCATCCATAAGAGGTTGAGGATCAACTTCTGTAGGAGATGGTAAGTAGTCAACAACAGCGTCAAGTACTAATTGCATACCTTTGTTCTTGAAAGCAGAACCACAGTATGTAGGGAAGAAAGCAAGGTCACGAGTACCTTTACGGATACAACGCTTGATATCTTCTAAAGAAGGCGCTTCACCTTCCATATACGCTTCAAGAAGTTCGTCGTCTTGCTCTAGAGCAGTTTCAACTAGCATTTCATAGTATTCTTCAGTTTTGTCTACCATGTCAGCTGGAACGTCTTCGATCGTGTAGTTCTCTGGAAGACCAGTTTCGTCCCAGATGTATGCTTTTTTAGTTAAAACATCAACAACACCACAGAACTCATCTTCGATACCGATTGGTAACGTCATGATTAGTGGGTTTGCGCCAAGTACTTTACGTACTTGCTCTGTTACACGGTAAAAATCAGCACCCATACGGTCTAATTTATTTACGAAAATAACACGTGCAACTTCTGATTCGTTAGCATAACGCCAGTTAGTTTCTGATTGTGGCTCAACACCACCAGAACCACAGAATACACCGATGCCGCCATCAAGTACTTTTAATGAACGGTATACTTCAACTGTGAAGTCAACGTGTCCAGGAGTATCGATAACGTTAAAACGGTGATCTTTCCAGAAACAGCTTACAGCCGCAGACTGGATAGTAATACCGCGCTCAGCTTCTTGTTCCATGAAGTCAGTTGTTGATTCACCATCATGAACCTCACCAGTTTTATGGATTTGACCAGTAAGCTTTAGGATACGCTCAGTAGTCGTGGTTTTACCCGCATCAACGTGCGCGAAAATACCAATGTTTCTGTACTTCGATAAATCTGCCATTATTTTACTCTTAATAAAGTCGAAAAATTATTCGGCGGGAGTATAGCATTACTTATAGCGAACATCACCATACATGTCGCTTAAAATGCAATCAATTTTATAATATTTTACTTTCTATGGGTTTTGAAGCGCATAGCCACACTAAAGCCGAGCGCTTTAGCCATTTTATGCACTTTTAAAAAAGCACCGCTGACCCTTCACATAGGTCGCCTGAATACTAAAATCGCTGTTTAAAATAGCAAAATTCGCATGCTTACCTTCCGC
This sequence comes from Pseudoalteromonas sp. SG44-17, assembly GCF_014164235.1. Lineage (NCBI taxonomy): Bacteria > Pseudomonadati > Pseudomonadota > Gammaproteobacteria > Alteromonadales > Pseudoalteromonadaceae > Pseudoalteromonas > Pseudoalteromonas sp. SG44-17. The sequence continues at coordinate 112,744 of NZ_JACJEV010000010.1, forward strand.
TAAAGAACCAACTTGGCTGGCAATATTAAGAAATTGCGCGGGCACAATGCTGGCCATATTTATCGCCTCACGTAGCTCAACACTGCCTAATTGATGCATATTTTTAACTGCTTGCTCAAGCGTTAAAGTGCTGCCAGCTAACGAGCCGGAGGCAGTTCTCGCCACACCTTGTTGCACAACAACATCCATTTTACCCAATTTATACTCACCATCATTTAGTCCACCGGCATTGATACAATCACTGATCAAAGCGATTTTTTGTGGACCTTTTAGCTTATAGATCAGCTTTAAAATTGTAGGATGAAGATGTACACCATCTGCAATCACTTCAACAAGTGCGTCATCATTCATCAATACCGCGCCGGCACAACCTGGATCACGATGATGAATGCCACGCATCCCATTAAAAACATGCACCCCACCGCATGCGCCATGCTCAAGCGCGCTTTGAGTTTGTTCATAATTGGCATCACAGTGACCAAGCATTACCCTAATTCCTTGCGCTGTCAGGTATTCAATTAATACATTTGCGCCTGGCTTTTCTGGCGCCAACGCAACCACTTTTAAGCTACCCGTGGCTGCATTAATCATCGCTTCTAGATGCGACTGCGATAGCTCTAAAAAGTAATCTTGATTGTGCGCGCCTTTATGAACTTCACTGAAAAACAGGCCCTCACTATAGCCACCTAGCACCTGTGCACCGCTAGGTTGCTGCGTGTATGCCTGACCAATTACACTCATAGCATTAAGTGTTTGTTGCCAATCGGTGGTCACAGTCGTTGCTAAAAAGCCTGTTACTCCATGCTCTGCAAGTGAGCATGAAATCGTTTCAATACTACTCATTTTACAATCAATCACATCACAACCTTCGCGACCATGAATGTGTAAATCAATTAAGCCTGGAATAATTGCAGCATTACCATAATCATCAATAGGCACACCGGCTGTAGGGTTTTGCGTAAAATGACTAATAATGCCATTTTCAACTAACATGAAGTGATTTTTAAGTACTCGTTCTTGACAATAAATTACATCAGCTTTGACGTAAAACACGGATCCAATCATGCCAGCGCTCCCACTTGTTCTTTGGCCAAAATAGCGGCACCGCGAGCGCCACTGGCATCGCCAAATTCAGCAAGCACTATTTTTGGCACCCGAATATCAGCAAATACATACGGTACGATTGCCTCTTCAAGCTTGCTCATTAGTTCATCAACTAAAGACATACCCCCACCAACTACAATCACCTCAGGGTCATAGGCCATAATAATTGCCGCAAAAGTACTGCCAATTAAATCCAAATAACAGGCAAAGCTTTGTTGGCAAAATACGTCGCCTTTTCTCAACCCTTCAACAATTTCAAAAGTAGTTAATACTTCGCCAGAAAAGTGCTGGTAAATTCTCGCCAAGCCAGGGCCTGCAATATAACTTTCAATGCACCCTGTTAAACCACAGCCACATTTTAAAATAGGTAACTGGTACTTCTGCTGTAACACTGCAGAAAGTGCGTAATGACCGTATTCACCTGCAATTCCTTGGGCGCTTTTATACAATTGACCATCAATACACAGCCCACCACCCGCACCAGTACCAAGAATTGCACCGAACACCCGGGTATGTTGCAAACCAACGCTGCTGCGCGCTTCTGAGAGTGCAAAACAGCGGCAATCGTTTTCGATCGCAACCGGGCGATTTATTAACTGAGCTAAATCTTGCGCGGCATTTTTACCGGTCGCATGAGGCACGTTAGCCGACAGTACTTGTTGGTTCGCATTAACAATGCCAGGCATACCAATACCGACCGCACCGTGACATTGATATTTATGATCGGCACTTAAAATCATACCTACTAACGCATTTAGAAAGTCTTGATAACTATTTTGCGGAGTCGCAATGCGCCATGATTCAAGTTGCTTTAATGAAGCGTCAAATACAGCAAGTTCAATTTTACTACCGCCAATATCAATGCCATAAATATACTGCTTAGTCATTAATATCACCTTGTTTTAGCGGGTAAATCGTCACCCCTTGCACCACTCTGTTTACTTCACCAGTTGGGCATGGGTTATCTACTGTAATGCCTAGTTGCCACGCTTTATAGAACGACATTATTTGCGCGCAGACCATATAATATAAGCCATTAAATACATCGTCTAATTGCTGCATCACCGCGTCATCTGGCAGCGTCAAGGCGTGAACATCAATAGCTTTATTATCGCGACGTAACTCATTCAACAAATCAATATCGTACTGCTTGGTATAGGTATTAGTTGAGCCAAATAAAACAATTAAAGTTTTATCATCAACCAATGATTTTGGGCCGTGACGAAAACCAAGCGGGGATTCAAAATACCCCATAACTTGACCCGCACTTAATTCTAATAATTTTAATGCTGATTCTTGCGCATAGCCTTTTAAGGATCCTGCGCCTAAATACACTAAGCGATGCATAGGCAGTTCAGCCAATGTTTTTAGTTCAGCTAATTTACCAGCAATATTTTTTTCAACCGCTTCTGCAATAGTTAAAACAGCGTTATCTGCATCACTAAATATTGCCACACTTGCCACCAACATTGAGGTAAAACTACTGGTCATAGCGAAGCTGTGATCAAGTGTTTGCGTAGGCATCAATAACGAGAAATAGTTTTCATCTTGCGCTGCTTGTTTATGCAGTGCTCCATCAGGGTTACAAGTAATAAATAGATGCGCGCAGTGTTTTACATAGTTATTCACTACATCAACAGCGGCAACACTTTCAGGACTATTGCCCGAGCGTGCAAATGACACTAATAAAGTTGACTTATTTGGCTGTAAATACTGCTCTGGGCAGGCAACAAGCTCTGTGCTACTAACACTTCGACAAGCAATATCCAATTGTTGATTCAAATAACCAACAACCGCCTCACCAACATAAGCTGAGGTACCGGCACCGGTAAAAATTATTTGCGCATTTGGCTTATCTAATACGCCTGCAAGCCAACTATCTAGCTGCGCTCGCGCAGCTTTTACAATACTGAGCGTTGCTCGCCAACAATCGGGCTGCTGCATAATTTCTTTTGCAGTCCATAAACTATTTTTAGCTTCTAAAAGGGTTTCATCAATTGCTAAATAACTAGACATTACTACCTCACTTACGTCTATTGTTGTTTAAAACACGCATCTGCGTAGCGACTGGTTACTTGCATTATGTGATGAAGTACCAAAGATTTAGGGCTGTTTTGCAGGGTGTTATTTCGCACTGCAAGATACTGCAATGGCATATATTGGCTTAGTAACGGCAGTGGTATCGGTTGTTTTTGTAAATTACAAAATAGCTTATCAACGGCAGCTTGATTGCCTTGTTGTCCCCAGTAATAACGGATTCGATCACTAAAACTAAAGCGACGATAAAGCTGCTGCACTGATTTATCAACTTGATAAAAACGCTGCCAATTTTTCGGAAACTGCTGCATATCGGCATCAATAACAGTGCGTATATGTGAACATTGCTCGGTGTCTATTAGCGCATCTTCAATATGGCTTAATGCAAATAATGCCTCACGCAAAGCAAAGGTAAGCTCTGGGCCCACTTTTAAAATCGCAAAATGATCATTTACTAATTGTTGATACGCAATGGGCGTTTGATAATCAGTTGAATGTGCTTCAAAGGCAATGCCATCAACGGCCTTTATATATTGCTTTAGCCGTTGCGCTTTAGCGCTATCATAATCAAATACTTGCGTGTTATCGAATTCCACACCTGGCTGTACAACCAAGCCAACTACTCGCTGCCATGCCGATGATAACCCCTGCTGTAAAAATGCATCGTGATGCAATGCCAATGTACTAGCAACATGGTCAGTTTCTGTGACTGCAAGCGTATCTATTTGCTCATCGGCACCACCGGGCGGCGGCACCTCAGTACCAATAACATAGACTAAGTCACTGCGGCCAAAGGTATCTAATGCTGTTTGTTCAGCCACTGCACACAACTGCGCCGCACGTGTTGCAACTGTTTCATCTGCTAAAATTAATTCATCATCGGCGCAGCGCATACTGGTGTCTAAGTGAATTTTTTTGAATCCTGCACCAACATAACTGGCGATCAACTGCTCAGCTTTTTGCATCGCCGATTCAGCGCTTTCATCACACCAACACACAGGGCCTAAATGGTCACCGCCAAGGATCAGCTTATCAATTGCAAACTCTTGCTTTGTCGCAAGCTGCTCAATAAATGCCATAAAATCAGCAGGTAACATACCCGTATAACCACCAAACTGATTGACCTGATTAGCGGTTGCTTCGATTAATAAATAACTATTATCTTGTTTGGCTTGCAATATGGCAGCTTCTAGCACCAATGGATGAGCGGAACAAACGGCATAAATACCCTGTTTTTCGCCGCGTTTATTCGCTGCGATTAATTGCTGTAATATCGTCATTGCAAGCCTCTTCGTTAGATAATCTTTGTTTAGTTATGAAAGTTAAAGATCGAGAATATGTAACCGCACACCTGCATCTTCGAGCGCGGTTTTTATCTCTGCTGGAATTCCACTGTCTGTAACCAGTACGTTTATTTCACTGGCGGCAATAATCTTATGCACGCCTTTACGATTAAATTTACTAGAATCTGTTACTACTATGATCTCTCGCGATACTTCACACATCACCCGATTTAGCAGAGCTTCAAGCTCAAAGTGCGTTGTAATACCAATATCTTTTTCAAAGCCATCAACACCCAAAATTAACTTATCAAAGTGATATTGTTGTAAGTGCTGTTCAGCTTGGCGGCCATAAAATGACAGTGATTTTTTACGTAGCGTGCCACCAGTCATTAACACTTCAACCGATGGCGCATTAAGTAGTGAGTGCGCCACATTTAAGCCATTGGTCATCACAACTACGCCGTGGTGGCTGGTTAGATTTTTAGCGACTTCTTCAGTTGTTGTCCCTGAGTCTAAAATAATCGATTCACCATCCTTAATTAGACTCGCTGCAAATTTACCTAAGCGCTCTTTAATACCGCGATTTGCATCGTGTTTTTCTTTTAATGATAATTCTTGAGTTAAGCGATTACTGGCAACTGCACCACCACGGGACCGTACCAACAATCCTTTTTCATCCAACTCATTTAAGTCGTTACGGATAGTTACCGTTGAAACACCAAACAACTGAGCTAACTCAGGAACCTGCACCCGCTCTTGTTTGTAGACCAATTGCACAATCTCATGACGCCTTTCGATAGTGTTAAGCATGCCCGCTCTCTTTCATTGTTAACTTTCATTCATTGTACGCAGCTTTCGTTTACTTTCAATTCAATTTTTTTACATTTATCTTTAAACATTAAAAAGTGAAATTAAGCCATTGTAAATAAAGACTTTAAAATAAAAAATAAAAAACAACACCACCAAAACGAAAGTGAATGAAAGATTTTTATCTTGCATTGACATTTCATTGTGTGTACAAATAAAAGCCTGCGAAAACAAATTTACAAATAATAAACAATAAGGGCAATGTTATGGGCGATCTCAACCGTAGACGATTTTTACAATCAATGGCCGCAATTGCAGCAACCAGCGCGGCTTTGGGTTGTACCTCTACCACCAATTCCAAATCAATATTAAGAACCGCACAACAAGGACGTTCAACCCTTGGCTTAACAGTGCCAAAAATGGACGTAGTAAGGGTTGGCTTTATTGGCGTGGGTGAACGTGGTGTTGGTGCTGTTAAGCATTTTTGTCATCTCGATGGCGTTGAAATTAAAGCAATTTGCGATACCCACCAGGCCGTTGTAGACAGGGCCGTGAAGATTGTCGTTGATAAAGGTTTTAAAAAACCAGATACCTATGGCAAAAACGATCACGATTACCGTCGCATGCTAGAACGCCAAGATATTGATATTGTTATTATTTCAACACCATGGCAGTGGCATACGCCGATGGCTGTCGATACCATGGAAAGCGGCAAGCATGCTTTTGTTGAAGTACCAGCAGCAGTGACTGTAGAAGAGGCATGGCAACTAGTAAACACCTCTGAGCGAACTCAAAAAAACTGCATGATGTTGGAAAATGTTTGCTACGGACGCGACGAATTAATGGTTCTTAATATGGTTCGCCAAGGCGTTTTTGGTGAATTGTTGCATGGTGAAGCAGCATATATCCATGAGCTACGCTGGCAAATGAAAGAAATTGACCATAAAACAGGTTCTTGGCGTACACCATGGCATGCAGCGGTTAATGGTAATTTATACCCAACTCATGGCTTAGGCCCTGTTTCACAATACATGAATATCAATCGTGGCGATCGTTTTGACTATATAAGCTCGATGAGCTCGCCATCATTAGGCCGTGCAGCCTACGCTAAAAAAGAATTCCCCGCAGATCATAGCCGCAACAAACTTAACTATATTGCGGGTGATATGAATACCAGCATTATTAAAACGGTTAAAGGTCGCAGCATTATGGTGCAACACGATACCACCACCCCACGTCCTTATTCTCGTCATAACTTAATTCAAGGCACTAACGGTGTGTTTGCTGGCTTTCCAAATAGGATCGCACTTGAGCAAGGTGGCAGTAAAAGCTATCACGAGTGGGATTACGACATGGCTGATTGGTATAACAAATACGATCATCCGCTCTGGCAAAAAATGGGCGCTGAGGCTGAACGCAACGGCGGCCATGGTGGCATGGACTTCTTGATGTTTTGGCGGATTATTTTTTGCCTACGCAATGGCGAACCACTTGATCAAGATGTGTATGACGCAGCCGCATGGTCAGCTGTTTTCCCGCTATCTGTTGATTCTGTAGCCGATAGAAGTAACAGCAAAGACTTCCCAGATTTCACCCGTGGTCTTTGGCAGCAAGCAAAACCACTTGGCATTATTTCGTAATTAACCTCACGCGTGTTGGAGAAAAATACACTCAACACGCGTGGCAATAACTCAATAAAAAAACAACCATCAACAAGTAAAATACAGGTAACTATTATGAAAGCACAACTAAAACTGTCCACACTGTTTTTGTCTATGAGCGCCATCTTCAGTGGCACCTCGCTGGCAGCTGATGAAGACAAAAAAAAAGAAAAAGAAGCCGAAGCAGAGCAAGTCGAAATAATTGAAGTTAGAGGTGTTCGCTCGAGTATTAAAGAATCCCTGTATTTAAAACAACAAGCTGTGGGGGTTATGGATGCTATCGTTGCTGAAGATATCGGTAAGTTTCCCGACCAAAACATTGCCGAGGCATTGCAACGGATGACGGGGATTGCAATTACGCGTAACGGCGGCGAGGGCCAAAATGTTACCGTGCGAGGTTTAGGTGGTGACTACAACGTTACCACCGTTAATGGCCGACGCATGGCATCAGAGCATTCTAGCCGTAACTTTAATTTTGATTTAATCGCCCCCGAAATAGTCCAATCCCTCGAAGTATACAAATCCCCACAAAGTAAAACACAAGAAGGCGGCATTGGCTCAGTTATCAATATCAAAACCCGCAAACCTTTGGATTTAGATGGTTTCACTTTATCAGGCAGTGCCAAAGGCATTTATGAAGAACGTACTGGCGACACCAATCCACAAGCTTCGTTTTTAATTAGTGATACCTTTTTTGATAATACCTTTGGAGCGCTGTTTACAGCGGTATATTCTGAACGTACACAGCGTGAAGACTCTTATGAAGGTGAAGGTTTTTATGATCCAGACGAGAATGTTGATGTACGTATCCCAATCGATAGTAACGGTAACGGCAAGCTTGAAGATAATGAGCAATCATACCCATCGATTATTCCAGGCTACGTACGTTATTCAAATTGGCAGGATACGCGTGAGCGACTGGGTGCAAGCTTAGCGCTGCAATGGCGCCCGTCAGATAGTATAGATGTTAACTTTGACAGCATGTACTCACAATACGAAACCAATGGTGAGCAATATCAAATTTCATTTGTAACCTATGATGAATCTTGGACACCGGGGATCCCCGCTATCGGTGAAGTAAAGTTCAATGAAGATGGTAATGCTAATTATGTAGAACTAGTTGATGGCGCAATGGCTGAGCTGTTAAATGTGTCTGTGCCACGTAATACAGATACTTGGCAATGGGGTTTTAATACGGTTTGGTATGCCACTGAGAGCTTAACGGTTGATTTAGATATTTCACAGTCACAAGCTAAAAATGTCAGCAATGGTAACAATCGTTTTATTGTTGCACGTGGTTTTGTTGATGGTATCACTATCGACCAAACCGGTAGTAATATGCTGCCAGATGTGACCATGACCCCAGCACTGAGTGCAGAACAACCTTTTGGTGCGCATTACAGCTACAATTCAGGCACCGATGTGAAAGACCAAATAGAAGAGGTGCGCTTAGCAGCAACCTATATTCCCTCTTTTGAACTAGTGAAAGATATTCAATTTGGCGTTCATTACGGCAAACAAACCAAAGAACGCAGTGTTTATAAATCAAAAAATGCATCAATGTTCAGTAATGGTGGCGCTTATTTTAAAAACTCAGAATACGACAGTTTTGACGACTCAAGTGTTGAAGAGCTAGGCGGCTTAAACCTATTTCGTTTACCAGCAGATGTACTCGTGCCAGCTAACTTTGATAACTTCTTAGATGGTGAGCCTGGTAAACATCCGGATCCATGGGCAAGCTTTAATTACGACAAACTGTATGCTTTTTATGAATCAATTAATCCACAAGCGGCGCAAGATAAAATTGTCGCAAAGAACAGCCCAAAGGATTCATTCGCCCTTACTGAGCAGACCTTAGCGGCTTTTGTTGAAGCAAATCTACAAGGCGATATTGCTAAACTGCCTTTTGCACTAAACATGGGCGTCCGTGTAATACAAACCGATGTCACATCAGATGGTTACATCTTTGATGTTGATAATGTTCGTTACAATATAACCGAAAAAGATGGCGCATTAAGCTATCGCGTTGAGGGTGAAATTGAAGATTATTACACCCGCTCCACCACTGAAGAAAGCTACACCGACGTACTACCGAGCTTAAACTTTAAATTGCATCTACGTGATGACTTACTCTATCGTTTTAGTGCGGCTAAAGTAATCACACGGCCAAACTTAGATTATCTATCGCCTTATAGCTACTTAGATTTTAATAATGCCGAATACCATGCCTCAAACCCGGGTATTAAGCCACTAAGAGCCAATCAAATAGATACGACGATTGAATGGTATTTCTCTGACTATGGTGCACTAACCTTTGCAGCCTACTATAAAGACATCGAATCAGTGATTGCCCGCGGCCGAGTAGGCACTGCGCAAGTGGGTAATTATTTTAAAGATGGAGTGGCTGTAGAAGGCCCAGTTTTTACAAAAATCTCACCTACATCGGAAAAAGGCGCAACAATTTTAGGCTTTGAAACAGCTTATCAGCAGTCTTTTGACGAAATACTTCCAGCACCATTCGATGGCCTGGGTGTACAAATAAACTATACTTTCACAGACAGCAGCTATGACGACGAAGAGCTAAATGATCTGCCATTTGTGGGGATGTCTGAGCACTCGTATAACGCGGTTATTTATTATGAAAAAGGTGATTATCAAACCCGTATTGCTTATAACTGGCGCGACGACTACTTAGTCTATCCTGATGCATGGGGCGGACCAGAATGGGCGGCAGACTACGGCCAATACGATTTCAGTGCCAGTTACAATATCACTGAGAAAGTGCGAGTTGATTTAAGCGTAACCAACTTAACCAATGAAAGACAGTGGTCATACGTAAAAACAGAAGAACAAATTCGTCGCTTAGCGCGCTATGGTCGCTCGATTAGCCTTGGCTTTTCAGCATCATTTTAAGCTTATACCCAAACCACCTCAAGATGCAGAATTCACATCTTGAGGAGGCTTGGGTATACCCTCTTATATTAGCGCCGTTTGTCGGCGCTTTTTATGGAGCTCACTATGAGAGTTTTACTATTTATTGGTTCATTATTATGGACTTCATTTTCGCCATTTGCAGTGGCAAACCAAACCACGGATTACTTTATTCCCAGTTATGGCAATAGTGCTACTAGCCATAGTATCGCAGCAAATAAAAAACTGATTAGTGATGTGGGGATCACGCACTGGCAAGACTCTGCAATACCAGTTAATCACTACTTTTACCTGCCAACAAAAGCGGCTTTTAATTTAAAGTTGCGCGTAAAAGTTGCAGGCGATCGCAGCCAGCTTAAAGTCGACTTTAATCAACAGAGTCAGTTAATTACGCTCACTAATCAGCAATTTCAAGATATCGATCTTGGCGAGTTTCTGCCAGATCAAATCGGATACCAACAATTGCAACTTACCGGTATCGCTAAAACAGCTGACACCTTTGCTGATATTCAAGGTCTTATTGTCACGCTAGATAAAGAGTCGGCGGCGCCTTTATATGTAAAAGATGATATTTATTGGGGTCGTCGCGGGCCTTCCGTGCATTTAAACTATCCCATACCTGACAAGACTAAAAACTATCAATGGTTCTATTCAGAGCTGAGCGTACCACAAGGGTATGATCATCAAGGCTCGTATTTTATGGCCAATGGTTTTGCTGAGGGTTACTTTGGTATGCAAGTAAACTCTGACACTGAACGCCGAGTATTATTTTCAGTATGGAGTCCTTTTCAGACCGATGATCCAGCTGCTATTCCTGTGGAAATGCGTATTCAGCAATTAGCTAAAGGACATGATGTGTATACCGGTAAGTTTGGTAATGAAGGTTCTGGCGGGCAAAGCTATTTAGTATTCCCTTGGCAAGCAGAACAAACCTACCGCTTTTTATTGAAAGTAAATCCGACTGAAAACCTTGCTAATCATACCGACTACAGCGCATATTTTTATGATCCTATCGCCGCAAAGTGGCTGTTCATTGCTTCATTTAGACGCCCTAGTACAGATACATATGTGGCAAGGCCACACAGCTTCTTAGAAAACTTCATCCCTGATGCAGGGCAATTCGAGCGCAAAGCGCTATACAGTAATCAGTGGCTCAGAGATACTCAAGGCCAATGGCACTCGCTTGATAAAGCACAATTTACTTATGATGCAACGGCTGCCAAGCAATCGAGAATGGATTATCAAGGAGGCACTGAAAACGCAGGTTTTTACTTACGCAACACTGGCTTTTTTACAGGCCCAACTAAATTACACAGTGAATTTGAACGCCCAGTTGGTCAAGCGCCTGAGGTAGACTTAAGCGCTTTGCCAGATAACTAAGCCATTTTATAACAGCGCTCTGGCCGACCTATGCTGCCGTAGCTTTGGTCGGCACTGACTTGCTCTGCCTCTAGTAAATATTCTAAGTAACGGCGTGCAGTTGAGCGACTTACTCCTACAAGATCGCCCATTTGCTGTGCTGTAAAAGGCGTTTTTTTGTGCTCTTTAAATGCATCAATAATCTTTTTTAAAGTAAGCTGATCAACCCCTTTAGGCAGTCTAACCGGTGCTTTACTTTGTTCGCTTGAGCCAAATAAAGTGTCGACCATAGATTGGGTCACCTCGTTAGCATCAGACAAACACTGCTGGCGTGACTCAAATCGCGCTAACGCCTGATCAAGTCGATTAAGCATCAAAGGTTTAACCAAAAAATCACACGCCCCTAACTGCATTGCCTTTTCAAGAGTTTCGACTTCTTTGGCGGCAGTCAGTAGCATCACTTCGCTTTTAATTGAGCGCCGACGCAAGTCTGTTAATAACTCAAGGCCATTGCCATCTGGTAGATGGATATCAAGTAAGATCAAATCGGGCTCTATCGCCTGTAATAGTGCGGTAGCTGTACTTAAGTTTGCTGCAATACCAACTACTTGATACTGACCTTGACGCAAGCTTTGTCGGGCAGTTTGATTCCCCGCAACCCCATTCGGTAAAAGCAGGTATTGAGCAAGAAGTTGTGCAACTTCGAGCTCATCTTCGATGATAACTACTGAATATGTCATTTTTTATTACTCATTTTAGCGTTGCAATGTTAGCCCATTTACTTTTATTATTGTTTGCTTGGCCACTGCTTATTAGCCTAAATTACCTTAGGGTTATTTAGGAATATAGACGCTTAATCTCGCGCCTTTTAAATCTGACTCACCAATTTCTAAACTACCACCACACGAATCTAAATTAGTTTTCACTAAATATAAACCAATGCCATGCTCTGCCCCTGCTTTTGAACTGTATTGTGGGGTAAATATCACTTCATGGTCGTTACCCAAGCCAAAACCACTGTCTTCGACATCAAACAATAATGTCTTACTCGTTTCATCAACCGTGACTCGTACATGAGGTTCTCGATCTTTACTGGCTCTGATCGCCGCATCAATGGCGTTATCAATTAAGTTGCCCAAGATTGATACTACTCGTTCTAACATTTCAGTACGTGCGATGGCACCAAGTAAACTTTCTGGGTTTAATTCCAATACTACGTTTAACTCGCGGGCTTTATGGTATTTACCCACCAGCAAACCGGCTAACACAGGATCTTGAATACGTTCTAATAAATGGTGGATCTGTGCTTGTGAACCTTGGCTTTCTTGGCCGATCAATTCGATTGCTTGCTCATTTTTACCCATTTGAATAAGCGCCCCAATTAGATTTAGCTTATTCGAATAATCATGGGTTTGCACCCTTAACAACTCGGCAAATGCTTGTACTTTAGTAAGTTGCTGGCTCAAGTATTCAAGCTCATCAGCTGGGCGCAGAGTGAGTAAAATACCATCCGCCTGCCCTTGCACTTGCAATGAAAAACGCGACAACACCAAACGTTTATCCGCAGCAAACAACTCAAAGCCAACCATTTTACGACGCTGATTTCGTAATAAAAACTCAGCATGCTCTGGCAGTAAATCTTTCAGAGTTAATGACTGATTAATACAGACAACTGGTTTATCTAAAATTTCGCAAGCACGCTGAGTCAGTTTGCGTACTCGTCCGTCGGGATCAAGTGCAATAACACCGCTACGCATGGTATTTAAAATAGCGTCCTGCTCTGAAAACAACCTCGCTATTTCATCTGGTTGCAAACCAAAGATGGCATTTCTTACTCGCTGACCAATAAAGATAGCGGCAATAATACTCAAAGCAACTAACAACAAACCCCAAATCATAATTTCAACAATCCGCTCACGGATCAACGGCTCAACCGATTGCACTAAAAAACCGACCGAGACCAAACCAATAATATTTTGTTGCTCATCGTATACCGGCACTTTACCGCGAATGGATTCACCTAAGCTGCCCTGCGCCACTGAAATATAACGCTCGCCGTGTAACGCGTCTTGGCTATCACCGCCAACCATTTTTTTACCGAGTTTATTGCTATCTGGATGGACGATTCGATGCGCATTTTTATCACCAATAACAATAAAATCTGCGCCAGTTAGCTGGCGCAGATTTTCTATTTCTTGGTTGATTGCCACCAAGTTACTAGGGTTCTTTAAAGCTTTAACGACATCATCGCTTGATGCAATACTCGTCGCCACAGCGAGTGCTTTGTCACCAATGTGATCATGCAAACTTTGTGCGGTAATTCGATACACCAAACCGCCAAATAACACCGCTTGTAATACACACAGCCCTGTAACCCAAATTATTAACCGCGTTTCTAAACGCTTAGGCTTTTTAACTATGTTTTGCAGCGGATTTTGCGTCTTGGTGTAGCTCATTTTTTACCTCAATTATGCATGCTCTTGCTTCACTTTAAGCGCCGCTTTATCTGCCCGGCGTTGGGTTATAAAGTCTTTTAATGGAAATAACAACACTAATATTGAGATAATAAAAATGCTCAATGTTAGTGGGCGTTCCCATAAGAAGCTTAATGAACCATCCGAGATCATCATTGAACGACGGAAGTTACGCTCAATCATGTCGCCTAAAATAAAGCCTAGTAGTAATGGTGCCATTGGGAAAGCCAGTAATCGTAATACCAACGCCACCACAGCAAAGCCAACCATCATAAATAAATCAAAGGTATTAAAGGAAACTAAATACACACCAATTAAGCTGAAGAACAAAATCATTATCGTTAATACTGATTTTGGCATCGCTAATACTTTTGCAAAATATGGTATCAAAGGAAGATTCAAAATCAGCAATACGATGTTACCAAAGTACATGCTAACGATAACCGCCCAAAATACACTTGGGTTTTCTTGCATCAGCATTGGACCTGGCTGAATACCGTAAGCAATTAAGGCACCTAACATAATAGCCGTAGTACCCGAGCCTGGAATACCTAATGTCAATAATGGTACAAATGAACCGGTACATGCAGCATTGTTCGCTGACTCCGGTGCTGCCAAGCCTCGTAATGAACCTTTACCAAACTTTTCTTTTAAGCCTTTAGGCGCTAAGTTACGTTCCGTCGCATACGCCATAAAGCTAGCGATAGTGGCACCTGCACCCGGCAATACGCCAACAATAAAACCAAGTATAGACGAGCGGCCAATAACTGGCGCAATGTCTTTGATCTCTTCTTTGGTCAATTTAGTTGAACCGATTTGCGGTGTGTCTGAATCATTAATACTCTTAGTTTCTTTTTTCTCTGGACGCACTACATTAATAAGCGCCTCAGCCAGTGCAAAAGTAGCCATTGCCACTAATAAAAAGCTAATGCCATCAAGTAAGTCAGCTTGGCCTAACGTAAAACGCTCAGTACCAGATGATGGATCAATCCCCACAGTCGCGAGCATTAAGCCAAATACTGTCATCATCATGGCTTTTAAAAATTGCCCTTTATTAGAAAACGCCGCGATCGCTGTTAAACCTAAAAACATCAGTACAACGTAATCTGGAGATTGAAAACTCAGCGATACTTTTGCCAACAAGGGGGCTGCAACCATCAATAAAATTGCGCCTATGGTTCCGCCGATAAAGGAGGAGTAAGCGGCTATCGCCAATGCTTTGCCAGCATGACCTTGTTTAGCCAGCGGATAGCCATCAAAGGAGGACGCAACTGTACCCGCCACCCCTGGGGCATTAATTAAAATAGATGATGTTGAACCGCCAAAAATTGCACCGTAATACACCCCCGCCATCAGAATCATCCCCGAATCGGCACCGATGCTATAAGTAATTGGGATCATTAACGCAATAGCAGTAATTGGCCCAAGCCCCGGAAGCATGCCGATAAAGGTACCAACAAAACAACCCACTATGACATACAATAAATTGTTCCAGTCGAGTACGGTCGACAAGCCCAGCATAATTCCATCAAACATAACTTAACTCCACAGGTTGCCAGGAACCAAATAAATACCGAGCACTTGGGTCATTAAAAACCAAAACACTACAGCAACAGGGATAGAGGCCAATAAGAGAATAGCCTTGCGGCGCTCACCCATAACAAAAAAGCCAACTAATAAAAACGCACTGGTTGAGATTAAAAAGCCAATAGGCTCAAGCGCTGCGCTATATATCACCATCAATATAAGCAACCCGATTGTTCGCAATACATGTGACTTTTCGAGCGCATTATCTTCATCAACGGCTGCAGTTGGTTTAAGTAAAGTAGCCCCGATAGAAAGCAGACAAACGATAATACCAAATGCCGCATATACTTTAGGTAAGGTGGCAGAAGTAACCGTTTCATACTCTTCAAATGGGAGTAACGGAATTTGCCATGCAACAATGGCGTAGAGGGTAAATAGCGCCAAGAATAAACTTGGCCCTAGTAGTTCGCGATTCAACATAAAAGCCTCGATTAACGTGACGTACGAATAAAGCCGAGTTCTTCCATAACAACTTTAAGCTGTGCTTCTTGCTGTTCAAGTGACTTTATAAATTGATCTTTTTCTTGGAATAGGTTTAACCAACCGTTACGTGCACGGACTACTTCCCACTCTGGAGTGGTTTGTAATTTACGTAACTTCTCGGTGTATTCTGCAAGTTTATCAGCCGGTAAATTAGGTGCCGCGAAGAAACCACGCCAATTAACAAACTCCATATCATAACCAAGTGATTTTAAGGTTGGAATTTGTGGATAATCTGGTAGTGCCTCACCAGAGGTCACAGCTAGAATGCGGGCTTGACCGCCATTAGCGACTTCTAACGCTTCGCTAAGTCCGGTAGAAAGTAAGTTAACCTCGCCAGATAACATCCCTGCTTTGGCTTTACCACCCGCGTCATAAGGGATATAACGCAAACGACGTCCGTCAAGGCCTGCCGCTTTAACTGCTTGCGCTGCAACTAAGTGATCCATGCTGCCACGTGCAGAGCCACCAGCTACTTTTACAGAGCCTGAATCTTCTTTCATTGCTGCGATCACATCCTGCCAGGTTTTAAATGGCGAATCGTTACGTACTACAAACGCACCGTAGTCGGCAATCATACTGGCAACGGGAGTTAAATCACGGTAGCTGTAAGGAATTTTACCGGTTAGTGCCCGCAACACGATAGGTGTTGAGTTAACCATTAAGATATCGCCTTTTTTAGTACCAGACTCAATCAGATAAGCGATTGCACGGCCACCGCCGCCGCCCGACATATTTTGAAAAGACGCATTATCTTCAATACCCGCTTTCACTAAACCTTCACCCACACCGCGTGCTGTGGTATCCCAGCCGCCACCAGGGCCGCCCGGTACTAAAAAGTGAATGTCAGCCATAGCAAACGGACTGCTTAGTACTAACGATGCCGCAAGTACCGTAGTTTTAAATGATTTAAATGATTTTTTAAGTAAGTTCATCTCAATTTACTCCTAAAATAAATACTGCATGCGCGCACTAAAGCCCATACCTGAGTCTTCATCACCCACTAACGCAGTTGCGCCTGGACCCTCTACATCGCTGTAGATCAAGTTGCCCATAAATTTGATATCGCTGCTGATATAATAGGATGTGCCTAGGGTATAAGTAGTTACTTCAGTACCTTGCGTGCTACTTGTTGCATCCATTTGTGATACTCGGGCGACAAGCTCCCACGCATCTTTAATGCCTTTAGGTTGTACAAATAATGCTGAACCGGCTTTGTACCTGCGTTGCTCACCACCTAAGAAGTAGCTCGCTGATACATGAAAACCATCATAACGCTCGCCATCAAGCGGGTCGGCGCCATTAACAGCATCGAGTGTGCGGCTTGCGTATTCAGCCTCTAGCGTTAATGCATCAGCTTGATACGCAAACTCAAGACCACTTTGCGACAAACTATCCAATGCCACGGCATTACCACCCACCGCATAATCAACAAGACGTACATTGGCTTCACGTATTTCGCCACGGGCAAAGCGCGCACCTAACTCGTTACCACCCATATCACGGTATGAATGCCACGCACCTAAATGAATCACATCGCCTGGGGCTGCGCTTGACCAAGTAACACGTCCCGTTGCAGCGAGTGTTAGTTGATCATCTTCGTCATGACCCGTCGCACCAAAGGCATCATTTTTATAAACACCAACGGCATAACGAAAACCACTGTCTTTAAAGTATTGAGACGCTGACGCTCCCCAACGGAAGAACGGCGAAAAAGTATTGGCTAGCGTACTGCGCTCTATAGTATTGGTATGCTTAGAGCTCGTTAAGCCATTTAAAGTGATGTCTTCACGGATTTTACCCGCTTTAATTTTTAGACCATTATCGAAATTATAACGAACTCGCGCCATCACGATTTCTGCTGTACCTTCGGCAAATTCAAGCAGTAACTTGTGATCCCAGTTACCATGCTCACTTTCAACATAAGTACGGATACGACGCGCAAAAAAATCACCGCCCGCATCACCGTCATTATTCGCGTTATATGCACCATCAAAATAGTTGTAATCAAGTTGCACTCGACCACCAAATTCCAAATTAAAGCCGCTAGACTTCTTCAGCGCAGCGACTTCTTTTTGTAGTTCATCTAGTTGCTGCTGTAATTTTTCAGTGTCATTGGCAGCGAATGCTGAGGTACTTGCTAGCGCTGCTGCAATGGCTAAAGCCAATTGTGTGTTACTTGCTTTCATTGGTTGTTCTCTCCACACCTGTTGATGATTTTGTTGTCGTTAGATGAGCGACTACACACTGCTATCTGTCTTCGAGCATAGTGTTAACGTCAGATTAACGAAATGTTTAGAATTTAAGCTGCATTGATCTGCTTAAAATGCATTTAGCGCATAAAAATCACGCACAATATGCACAAAACTACAGTTTAATAACTCGTTGATTGTAATTGATTATTTATTGAGGTTTAGCTAAAAGAGGCATCTTAAGGGGTGATAAATAATTCACCCCCTTGATAATACTTATACTTTAAAGTTGCTTACTAGGTTGTCTAACTGTTGACACTGCTGTGCCAATGCTTGGCATGCACGCTCAGCCTGATCCACTTTGTCTAGCATATTGCCACTTGATGTCGCGATACGTTGCACATTGATATTCACATCTTCACTCACTTGGCTTTGCTGCGTGGCAGCAGTGGCAATTTGCATGTTCATATCGTTAATAATGGTAACTGCGTCATTAATACGCTGCACCGATTGCGCGGCACCGCGAGAGTGCTCAATCGTTTGTTGACCGCTTTTGGTACTGGCTTGCATTGCACCAACCGCTTGATTGGTGCCTTGTTGGAGCTTTTCAATCATGGCGTTGATCTCTCCGGTACTATCTTGCGTGCGACTCGCTAATGAACGCACCTCGTCAGCAACGACCGCAAAGCCTCGCCCCTGCTCACCCGCGCGCGCGGCTTCAATGGCCGCATTTAGCGCTAACAAATTTGTTTGATCAGCAATACCACGGATAACATCAAGCACAGTGGCGATATTCATTACATCTTGCTCTAAGGTGTTTATTACGTCGCTCGATGCCGAAATGTCGGTCACCAGTTGATTAATTAACGAAATGGTTTCTTCAATTGTGGCTTTTGCTACATTGGCATCATTATTAGCAGTACTTGTGGCACTGGCCGCATCATTAGCGTTTTGGCTTACGTTATCACTGGTCGTGCTCATTTCATTTACCGCAGCTGCCACTTGCTCACTTTCTATTTGCTGATTACTGGCTTCACTTAATACACTTGCAGTAATAATGCGCAAACTTTCAGTTTCATTGCGCACCTGTTCAGCCGAGCCGACAACCGCCAATACTGTGTTATGAATTTTACTGATAAAGGTATTAAACGAACGCGCAAGCGCACCCATTTCATCGTTTGACTCACTGTTTAACCGTTGCGTGAGATCGCCTTGGCCACTAGCTATGTTTTCTAATGCTAACTGCATTTTCTTTAACGGCGCCAAAATAACGGTAGACAGCAGCCAAGTTGCAGCTATTGATAAAACAAAGCTCAATACAATACCAAACTGCAAAGCAAAGCTAGCAGACTCTTGATTAGCGGTTACTTCAATTAAAGAATTTGTAAGTTTGGCATCTATTTCATCACGCATGCTAGTAACATTTTTGCGAATACGCGCTAACACTGCTTCCATATCTTGTTTATGCTCAGCTAAGTAACTAGCCGCAAGCTGGTGATCACTAAAAAGTGCTTGGTAGTAACGAGACCAAATAGCGACATCGGCTTTGATATTCGTAACCCGCTGTGCATTGATCGCATCAATGTAGCCAGACTTCACCAGCTTTAATGGGCTAGAAAGGCGCGCGTCGATACGGACTATATTATCTCGGTACTCTGCAAGCTGTACTATATAGTTTTGTTTGTCGCCTTGTCCTAGCACCATGCTCAAACCTGCCGTTTTCACCTGAAAGAGATCACGATAGCCGTCTTCAAGATCGTCCAGCACCGTTCGCACCTCTAAGCTTATAAAACTGTTAAGTCGAGCTTGCTCTTTAAACGTATACAACACGTAACCCGACAACACCGAAAAAATAACTAAGGCGACGACGACAGGAATAGCAAATTTAACTCGAAAGCTAAGGTTATTTATAAATTGGCTCATTTTTATCACTTATCAGTTTGCGGGCAATGGGAGGGTGTGTTTAAAAGAAAAATAGCGCTATGTACCTGAAAAAACAAATAAACTAAATGAACAAAAAGAATTAAAAAACCTAATAGCCACGACCATTCCAAGTATATTTATTAAGCCCTATAAGCCACACTCCCACTTTTAATTTTATTTTCCCAAAGCTGGGAAACTGCTTCTAACAATAAAAAAGCAAACCAAGCAATTTCAATCACTTATAGTTTGGCATGTTATTCGCTTTAGGCTATTCAATTGCCTTAACAACAAATTACCAATGCCATGGATATAGATAGCACCTTAAAACGCAGCACCAAACCGAGTCAGCGTAAAAAACTCATATTTGGCACCTTACTTATTAGCATAGCGCTTATTATTTGGCTGATTTACTCATGGCTAGCACCTACCACATTGGCGGCTAATCAACTGCAAATAGCCACCGTAACTCAAGCTGATTTTGTAATAAAAATACGTGGCTTTGGCCGTTTAAAATCAAAGTATCAGCGTTATTTAACCAATACCGATAGCGCCATGGTCGAAGCTATTCATGTATACCCCGGCACCCGCGTCAATAAAGACACCGTTATTTTAACCCTGGTAAATCCACTACAAGCGCAACGTTTATCAGTCGCACGGCTCGAATTGGCAAGACAAAAAGCCAGCGCTAACGAACAAATAATCAATCAAAAGAGTCAGCTATTAGAGCGCCAAGCAAGCCTGACTATTTTAAAAAGCGAGCTTGAAAGTGCCCAACTGCGTGCACAGGCCGAAAGTAAATTAATCGAGCAAGGCATTGTTTCAAGCCTTGATTACAAGCGCAGTTTATTAACCGTGAAGCAACTAGAGCAACGTGTTGATATTGAAAAGCAACGCTTAGTCCAATTAGCCGATATGCACCATCAGCGCAGTAAAATTCAACAAGAGCTATTAAGCCAATTTGAATTGAACTATCAAGTACAACAGCAAGCCTTTGATGACTTACAGGTCACCGCCGGCATTGACGGCATGCTGCAAGAGCTTAATGTAGAGCTTGGTCAAAACCTTACACCAGGTACACGCCTCGCCATAGTAGGCTCAGATACCGCTCTCAAGGCTGAGCTTAGTGTGCAACAAAGCGATGCAGAAAAAATAGCTTTAAATATGCCAGCAAGAGTAAACACGTTTAGCACGGGTAATAGTGGCGAAGTAATCGCAACTGTCACCCGTATTGACCCTATCGTCAGTGATGGCCGCGTGATGATTGAACTTGATTTAACAGGTTCGTTGCCAGCTAACGCACGCCCAGATTTAAGTATTGAAGGGTATGTAATAAGCCACGTCATACCCAATGCACTCACCGTTAACTTACCCACCAAAGTGCAAGCCGATACTGACGCTACGCTTTTTAAACTTAACCCGACTACCCATTTAGCACACCCCACGCAAATTGAATTTGGTACACTCAGTGATAACAAAATTCAACTGCTGAGCGGCGCTAAAGTGGGTGAACAGCTGATCATTTCAGATCTCTCTAAATGGCAGCATTTGGCAACTATAAAAATAGAACAGGAAAGTTTATGAACACCAATACACTTATCTCATTAAAAAATATCGCCAAGGTTTATCGCAGCCAAAATGTTGAAACCTACGCCCTCAAAAATATCGACCTTGAAATAAATCAAAGCGATTATATTTGCATTAGTGGCCCATCAGGTTGTGGTAAATCAACGCTGTTATCTTTACTTGGCTTGCTAGACAGCCCTACCGAGGGGCAATATTTTATTAAAAACGTCGATACCAACACCCTCGACATGGACCAACAGGCAGAGCTGCGTAATTTACATATTGGCTTTATTTTTCAGTCATTTAATTTAATAGATGAACTTTCGGTGTTTGATAACGTAGCATTGCCGCTGACCTATCGTGAGCCTGCTATGAGCCAAGCTGATATTCAGAGCGCAGTAAAGCATGCTCTTGATGAGGTTGAAATGGGGCACCGCGCCCAACATAAACCTAATCAGCTCTCTGGTGGGCAACAACAACGTATTGCTATTGCCCGCGCCCTTGCCGGTAAACCCAGTATTTTATTGGTTGATGAGCCAACCGGTAACCTTGACTCTAAAAATGGTGATGCAGTGATGGACTTGCTCGACGCACTGAATCAAAAAGGCACTACCATTTGTATGGTAACCCATGATTTACGTTACGCAGGACGCGCAAAAACTCAGCTAAAACTACTCGATGGCGAAATTATCTCGTATTCGCAAGCACGCCAAGATACGCACACTGAAAATACCAGCGCTGTATCCGCTGATACTGCCGAGGTGATTTAACATGAGCCGTTTAACTAAAACACGTAGTCAACTGCGCTTGGCGTGGGCATCACTGATGAACGCACCGGGGTTTGTTACCGCCGTTGTAGCCACCTTGGCGCTCACTCTCGCGACCTTATTTGTAGTGCTAAGCCTAGTAAATAGTTACTTTTTAAAACCCCTTGATGTATTTGACGAAACCCGCATGGTGGTGGTTGAGCAAAGCCTAACCTATGACGACTACGATGCGGTTGGCTTTCAAAGTTATCAATCGATGGTGCACTGGCTTAAAAACAATCAAAGCTTTGAGCAAGCTTTTATGATGAATGCCGCTGAAAATGTTTTTTTATACTTAGACGGCCAACCAAAAAAGGATGTGCTGTATGTCGGTGGTGAATATTTTGAGCTCCTACATACTCCTTTTTTACTCGGACATGGCTTTAAAAAGGGCGGAACTTTAGAAGAAGCTGATAATAGCGCGGTCATTTCAGAGAAGTTCTGGAAAGAACATTTTAATAGTGACCCTGATGTAATTGGTAAGCCCTTAAAAACAGCCAGTGAGATTGAAGGTGATGGGCATATAATAACGGGGGTTGTAGCGGCTAATTTCAGCCCACCTTACATGATTAAAGCGGGCTCTGTTGATGTGTGGTATCCAACCAGTTCTGACCGTCGATTTTTCCATAATGATGACTGGCAAAGCCCGTGGACCAACACGTTTAGAAACTTAAAACTGATTGCAGTATTAAAGCCTGGCGTCACTAACGAGCAAGTAAAAACCGACTTAAAAGCCCAAATTGATAACATTAAATCTGAGTGGCTCAATAATGGCGGCATTACTGATGTAAAGCCCGTTGTAACACCGTATCGTGAAGTTGAGCTTGGCAATAACGATCAACTTAGTTTAATGATGCTTGCAGGCGCGGTGGGGCTATTGGTCATCGCTGTACTAAACGTCAGCACCTTGTTTTTTTCACGCGCGTTAGCACAGCATAAAACCTTAGCGCTGCAAGCTGTACTGGGCGCAAAACGTAAAACTTTATTTAGCAGCATTTTACTGCAATCACTCATTTTAATGAGTATATCGGTCAGCATTGCACTGTTTTTATCTATTTGGGGTATTCGGTTATTCAAAGTACTTGCAGAAGGACGCTTGCCACTGGTGAACAGCTTGGCTGTTGACCTTAATTTGGTGCTGATAGCGGTAGTTATGTGTATTGCTTTAGCGTACATATTCTCAGTGATCACTGCACGTTTAGTTAACTACAAAACCTTAAATAGCCAAATGCAAAACAGTGGCAAAGGCGGCGTGTCGCAAGTATCTGGTCGTACTGTGCGTATACTAATTGGCACACAAATGTTTGTGGCAGCCTTATTAGTTAGCTTTTCAATTATGATTGTTAGCAAAGCACTCGACACCATTAATCGCCCACTGGGTAGCGACACTGAAAACCTGTACTTTGCACAGTTATTTCAAACCAATAACAATGCAACACTGGCTGAGCGCTACGAGCAAATTAAGCAGTATCAAAAAGTATTACAAAATAGCGAAGGCATTAAAGATGTTGCTCTTGGGCAAAGCCCAGTATCCGCAAGACAAAATGCCAATACCCTAACCGATGTTGCAGGTAAAAGCTCAATCTTCTTTCCAAGCCAGTGGGTCGGGCCTGATTACTTTGATTTAGTGGGCACAAAAATACTCGCTGGGCGTACTTTTAGTGAGCAAGCAATGCGCGGTGAAACTAACGAGTTATTGGTATCTATCAGTGTCGCTAAATGGCTATTACCCGACCAGGAGTACACAAATGTTATCGGTAAAAGCTACAAAGGCCTTGAAGATAAAATGTTTGAAATTGTCGGTATAACGGAGGACTTTAACCACCCTAAATACTACGACGAATCATTTGGTCGGCACATGTGGTGGCCCGCACAGCCTTGGAGCTATATGTTTGTTATTGAAACAGAGCAAGGTGTTGAGCTGACCAGCAAGCAAGTTTTAAGTTTATTAAGAAAAGCCAATAGTCACTTAACTTTATGGCAATTTAGAGACTTACAACAAGAGTACGATGATTTATTGTATATGAGCCACCTAACAGTAGCACTGTGTAGTACCTTGGCATTATTTACTCTATTATTAGCAGCAATAGGTATCTTTGGCGTGCTGAGCTATAACCTAGGTCTGCGCCGTTATGAGTTTGGTATTCGCATGGCGCTCGGCGCTAAAAAGATACGCTTATTTAAATTAATGAGCAAAGAGGCGGTGATCCCTGTGCTGGTTGGCTTTGCCCTTGCAATAATAACCGTGTTAGCTGGTTATTTTATACTTCAAGAACAGCTAATGTCATGGCTAATCATGGATGTCCGGCTGCAATTAATGGCATGGACAATTACCTTAATTATTGCCATGTTCGCGTGTTTTAGGCCATTATTACTGTTAATTAAAGCAAAACCCATGGCTGCGCTTCGTAACGACTAAGCAATATGATGTGATAACCAAGCAAAAGTAAAGCAATTTGCTTTTGCTTGAAACAAGAAGAACAAAATGGACACAATTTTAGTTATCGACGACCAAGCCGATGTACGCATGGCGGCCATCGTGGCATTAAATCAAATTGGCTATCAGTGCATTGAAGCACAAGGCCCAGAGCAGGCGCTGGAAATAATCAGCAGCACAGCTATAAGCCTTATTTTGCTTGATATGAACTTTAAACTCGACACCACATCCGGCGCTGAAGGACTGCGATTTTTACAGCAACTGCAGACCCTGAGCGCTAATATCCCGGTGGTAGTCATGACCGCATGGGCAAGCGTTGATGTTGCTGTAAAAGCCATGCAGTTGGGTGCGGTCGATTTTGTTGAAAAGCCATGGAACAACCTGCGCTTAACTGCGGTGGTACAACAGCAGCTGAAACAACAAAAAACCAACCACGACAATGCTTGTTTAAAAGCATTGCATAGCACCAGCGATGCTAATTACATTGCCCTGTCAGCCACTATGCAACAGTTATTAGCCCGAGCTAAACGCGCAGCCCAAACCAATGCCAGCATTTTAATTACTGGCGAAAATGGCACTGGCAAGAGCCTCTTAGCACATTACATACATCAACATTCAAACCGCAGTGAGCAACGCTTCGTTAGCGTAAACATTGGTGCTATTGCCCCATCATTATTTGAAAGTGAATTATTTGGTCATAAAAAAGGCGCTTTTACTGATGCCAAAGAAGACCGCTTAGGCCGCTTTGAAATAGCCAATAGCGGTACCTTATTTTTAGATGAAATAGCCACTTTGCCGCTGGAGTTGCAAAGTAAAATGCTGCGCGTACTCGAAAGCCAAGAATTTGAAGTGCTCGGCTCCAGTCAAACCAAAATTGCCGACGTTCGTATTATTGCTGCAACCAATGCAGAGCTTGCCAAAGCCATTGAAGAAGGCGAATTTCGCCGCGATTTGCTGTTTCGACTCAACACCATTGAACTACACATTCCGCCCCTGCGCGAACGCCCGGAAGATATCGTTGAGCTGGCTAATCACTTGTTGGCAACACACAGTAAAAAATATCAGCGCAGCGGCATGACACTGACTGGCGAAGCGACGCTGGCGCTTACCCAGTACCATTGGCCTGGTAATGTAAGAGAGCTTAGCCATTGTGTTGAGCGAGCCGTGATTATGAGCGACAACGACAATATTGGCGCCTGTGATTTAATTCTTGCACAACCCAGTAGTGAAGCAAGCATCAGCCATAGCGCAGCAGCCAATCAATCATTACCGCTATTACCGCTATTACCGCTGGAGGAGCTAGAAAAACAAATGATCCAAAAAGCACTGGCTGAATTTAATGGCAATGTTATTGCTGCTGGGGAATTTTTAGGATTAAGTAAATCAGCTATTTACAGGCGCATCGATAAGCATCAGCTTGATTTAAAAGAAGCAGACAGTTAAATGCCAACCAACCAGTCACTTGAACAGCACCTTAAACGCTACCTTTATTTGATGGTTTTTATCCTGCTGACGTTATGTATTTTGCTTACGATCAGCTGGGATTTAGATTGGTTTGCCAGTATCAGTATATTATTGCCGTTGATCACTCTAACGGTACTTGCGGCGCTAAAAAGTTATCGGCTAGTTACTGATGTACTCGATCGGTTTGGCTTACAACTTGATGCCCTTGCGAATAACGAAAGCAATAGCTGGCACTTAGCCAAATACCAAGGTGGGCGCATTACAAGCTTAAAAGCCGACTTTAATAAACTCAGTAACAAAATTGCTAAAAATAAACGTCATTACATACAAACCGAAGAGTTTGTATTTGAGTTTGTTGGCATGCTTGATTTACCCATTGTTATTTTAGACCCGCACGGATTAGTCTATTTCACTAATCAAGCATTCTTAAATAGTTTAACCACTCCTGACGTTGCAGGTTTAACAGCAAATAATCTCGGCCTCATATATAACCAAGGCATGTGGCAACAACATGATGATTCATGTTTTGAGCAGCGTTTTCATATCTCATCACAAACATTTTGGCGTGCAGGGCGAAGCTACGAATTACTGACATTATTTTCGATTGAGCAACAACTACGTAGCAACGAGCAACAAGTATGGCAGCGATTAATACGCGTACTTAATCATGAAGTTAGAAACTCCCTCACACCGATTTACTCAATGAGTCAGTCTCTTCAGATCATGAAGCAGCAAGGACAGATCAGTAATGCACCTGATTTAGCCAGCGACATGCTACAAGTGATTGAAAAACGCGCCCAGCACTTGCTCGACTTTGTAGCCAGTTACAGTGCCTTTTCACAGCTGCCTGCCGCTAATAAGCAAGCCGTAACCACAGAACAAATCAATCTGAGATTACATGCCTTATTTCCACAGTTAGTTATTCAAGCAACTGAACCTCAGCACTTCAATGTAGATTTAGGCCAGTTAGAACAAGCACTGATCAACCTAATTAAAAATGCCTTTGAAGCCGGAGGTAGAAGCGCACCTACTCTTAGCTGGCAACAACATAAAGATAAAGTTGTTATTAAGCTGCTCGATAGCGGCACTGGTATTACAAATCCTGAAAACCTATTTGTGCCTTTTTATTCAACAAAAGCGCAAGGCGCAGGGATCGGTTTAGTGATCAGCCGCGAACTCATTCGTAATCAAGGTGGTCAGTTACAATTATTAGCCAATCCTGAAGGTCAAGGTACTCGTGTATTAGTTACCTTACCAAGATAATGCCCTGTATTTTATTGGCTTATAAGCCATAGCTTGGTAATCTAACAACAATAGGGACACTTAAAACCAGCCAAAAAGAAGAACAATAATGAAATGGACTCAATTAACGAGCCTCACACTCAGTGTGTGTTTTTTAGTTATAAGTTTTTATAGCACCAGCCAAGAATACCAAATCCAAGCTGCAGATGATTGGGTGAAACAACAGCCACTGATTAAAACGGAAATCCCAGTCAACCAAATCGTCGATGGTACTTATTACCGATTACTTGATACCCAAATAAAAGTATCTGCTCAACATCCTCAGCAGCGCTACACGCGTACTGTGATGCAGGCGGTGAACCAAACTGGCATCGATTACATTAGCCAACTTAATTTAGACTTTGATCCCAGTTATCAAACCCTCACACTCAATAGTCTTGGCCTTATCCGAGATGGGCAATACATAAATAAACTCGCTAGCGCACAATTTAAGGTCTTACAACGAGAAACCGAATTAGCCAATGGAATTTACAACGGCAGCCTAAGTTTAAATATTATTGTTGATGATATGCGCATTAACGACCAGCTCGATTACAGCTTTACGATTACTGGCCGCAACCCTATTTACCAACATTTTAGCGCGTCTCGCACATTAAACTGGTCGGTACCGGTGGCGCAACAATTTATGCGTGTGTTATGGCAAAAACCCACACCACTTTATATCAATACAATTAACGGCGAGGTTGACATAAAAGACACCCCGCTCGCTGTTGGTCATGACTATCAAATCAGCTTACACAATCAAGCAACAATCACATCTTCAAGCCAAACACCATATTGGTATAACCCGTATAAACAGGTTTTTTTCTCTGAATTAAAATCATGGCAGGAAGTTGCTAACTGGGCAGCCCCTTTATATCAATCCGCAATAGAAGTAACAGATCCTGTAACACTCATTGCCGATGAAATAGCCATGCGTAATCCACAAGCCTCCGATCGTATCGCCGCTGCATTAAAGTTCAGTCAAGACGAGGTTCGTTATTTAGGCTTGGAGATGGGTACTAACTCCCACCAACCAACGTCGGCATCTGAAACTCTGGCACTTCGTTATGGTGATTGTAAAGACAAAACCGTACTGCTAATTTCATTACTTAAAGCAATGGGGATCAAAGCCTATCCTGCATTAGTGAACACTGACGAAGGTAAACGGTTAATTGAACTACCAGCCTCAGCACAAATATTTGATCATGTCATTGTCACGCTTGAGCATGCAGGTCAACGTTATTGGCTAGATCCAACAATAAACTATCAAACCGGAACTTTAGCGCATTTAGCACAACCAAATTATGGTTATGCATTGATTGTTAAACCTTTTGAGCAACAGCTTACAAAAATGAGTCCCCCTGTCGATGGTATTACAATTAAAACGCATGATAACTACACCATAGCTCTTAAACCTGAACAGCCAACAACATTTCAAACTAGTTACATATATAGCCAGTTTGATGCTGTAAATAGACGCAGTTCATTAGCCCGCAATGGACTCGATAAAATAGCGAAAGATTACCTAGAATATTACCAAGGCTATTTTCAAGGCATAACCATTGATAAGCCGATGACGGTAACTGAGAATACAAATAACGGCGAGCTGTTAAGTGACGAGTTTTACCTTATTAATGATTTTTGGCAACCTGACGACGAAGGACTCAGAGCTGACTTTTATGCCTCAGAGATACAAAATAGCGTTTACGAACCCGATCAAATTAATCGCACAACGCCGCTGTATTTTAAGTACCCAAATAATATTGAAACAACGATTAAAATAAAATTTGAAGAACCAAATTGGCACTTTGATAATAAGCAAAGTGAAATTGATAATGCGTTCTTTAATTTCAAAAAGAATATCCACTTTACGGACAATATATTAACACTCGATTTTTCATTTAGCGCCAAACAAGATCATATTCCAGCTGATCAGATTAAACTGTACCTGAGCGAACGAGACAAGCTAATCGACAATGCGCAGTTTGGCATTGTTAAATATGTAACTGCAGATACCACTAGCAGTTTTGATTTAAACGATAATTGGATCATTGTAGTATTACTTGCTTACCTGCTCGCACTGATATTTTTTATTGTGGCATGGCGTATCGAGTCAGCAAAGCGCCCAACATTTAGTGATGCGCAGTTTTACCCAGTTACTAATGCAAAGTTTATTCTTTATAGTATTTTTACTTTAGGACTTTTTATTAACTACTGGAGTTATCGCAACTGGAAAGCAATTAAAATACAGCAAAATAGTCATATCATGCCGATTGCTCGCGGGATTTTCGCGATATTTTTTTATTACTCTTTATATTTAGAGCTAGTTGCACACAGCCAAACGCAGCACAATAAAAATAAAATCATGCCAAACGTCTTGGCAATTATTGCGTGGTTACTGGTTATTTTGGCAAGTCTCATGACCCGTATTGACGAAGCAACTACTATAGCTATTTGTATCCTGCCATTTTTATGGCTGCCATTAGTTAATTACATTCAACACCTAAACCAATCATCTGACGCACTTGCATACAATTCTAAATGGCGAGTAAGAAATATAGTTATCGCCATAATCTGGGTACCTATTTTATTTTTAAGCTTACTGGAAGAAGTCTATTTATTACCGAGTACCGCTATCGTAAAAGGCGATAAATTGTGGTCATTTCAAATGCAATTCTTAAAACGCCATCAATTAGTACCTATTGATGAAGATGTTTTATATTTTTACAGCGATGCGTGGGTAGATTTTCGTAACGACGGCAATGGTATAAGCGACAACTACATTTTTAGCTATTGGCAAAATGAACAAGGCCAACTTGAATCAAACTTAAAACACTTTAAGGATGTTACTAGCGTCGAAGTCACTTATGGCAGAACACAACTTGATAATACAGTGATTAAAGTTATCGACAAACAAGGCGAGCACTTTTTACTTATAGTTAATAGCGAAGGAAGCAAAGATAAAGAATTGGTAGAACAAATAAATAACCGCATTGCAAGTAATAAGACGCCATAAGCATTAGCAATGCAAAATAATCTAATATCAGCAAGAAGTCGGGCTGTGTAATATTAATGCCAACAAAGTGCTTTATTTGTTGTTTTTATCAGCAAATAAAATAAATGAGAATTATTTGCAAATGGGTGTTGACAGATCATAAGATCTAACTGATAATCAATATCAACAAGACGCAAAGCACAACGACTTGTACGGAATAAACTGATTTGTTTCTCGACCCTGAAACACGTGTGGCGCACGTAAACAGCTAAGGTTACCTGTTACTAACCGCAACGCCCCTTGATGTTGGTGACAGGTAACCGCCCTACTATTTTACTTGCTACATTGCTCATATCGGTGACGGTAGATATGAAACTAAAAAAGCCCTTACGGGCTTTTTTTATGTCTTTAATTTAGTGAGCTAACCAGTGGAAAAACAATTACCGGCGGTTTTTACGTGCTCGTGCTCGACGTTGTTTTTTCTCTTCTTCTTTAGCGGCTTTTTTAGCCTCAGCCGCAGCACGAAGCCCTGCAACCATCACTTCTTCTTCTTCACGCATAGCTGGAGTTTCCATAGTGATACGACCAATTATGCCATCGCGTAATTCATTAATTAGAATTTCTGACATTTTATAAGTATCAATTTGGTTACCACCACGAATACAACCACGCTTTTTACCCGCCATTTCAACAAATTCCCAATCATTTTCAGGTAATTCATCAATTTTATAACGCGCTTTTAAAAGTTCAGGATACGCCCGCAATAGATATTCAGCGGTGTAACTAGCGACTTCTTCATATTCAAGTGCGGTATCACGTATCGCACCTGTAGCACCTAAACGGTAGCCTGAGTTTTCATTTTCAACTTTTGGCCACAACATACCCGGTGTGTCGTAAAGCATGATGCCGTCTTCAAGCTTAATACGTTGCTGCGCTTTAGTAACCGCCGGTTCGTTGCCTGTTTTCGCAACAATACGACCCGCTAACACATTAATTAACGTAGATTTACCCACGTTAGGAATACCCATGATCATGGCTTTAATTTGTTTATCAGCACCAACTTTATGCGGCACTAATTTTTTACACAGTTCATTAATACGATGAACTTCAGCCGCTTTATCATTACCAAACGCAATCGCTTTTACGCCATTTTCTTGCTCAAAGTAATCCTTCCACGTTTGCGTCATTTTAGGATCGGCTAAATCAGCTTTATTCAAAATTTTGATGACCGGCTTACCTTCACGCAACGTCGCCACCATCGGGTTTTCACTACTGTAAGGAATGCGCGCATCAAGCACTTCAATAATCACATCCATTTGTGGCATTATTTCTTTAATTTCATTACGGGCTTTATTCATATGCCCAGGGAACCACTGTATTCCTGCTCTACTCATTTGATTTATATGACCTTTAATTTCAGGCCGTAGGCCATGGGTACTAATGTGGGTACTAAAAGTAAAACTATGCTTTTGTACTTTTCGATATTGATGTAAGTTTACTACATTACTTGAAGTTATTGCAGGTGCTTGTGTTATTAGATGTTTAACGATGCCAGCCAAAGCCATTAATCATTTTAGAATCATATATGTATTAAAAATAATAACTTTACGCATACCTACTTAAGAAAATACATAGCAAAGGAAAGCTCGCATGAAAGAATATGAAACTGACTTAATCGATTTTCCGATCACTAAAACCACTTATAAGCGTATTGAAAAGTATGCTGTAGGCTTTGATGATACGCCTGATAAAACAATTGTTCGCCTCTTAGACCTCATAGAGAACCTTAACGATACAAACATCAAAATACAAAAGCCTAATAAACCAGAACTATCATTTCACCATAATTCGGAGAGTGAGTTTAAAGAAGAGCTTATCAAATCAAAAATGGCAGAGGTAGTTATACATTATCGCGATGGTAGCCATAAGGTAAATGTATGGAATGCCTCACACTTTAATGAAAGCTCTGATTTGAGAGCGCACTTGTGGTCTGAGTATCTAAGTGATTGGGAGGAGGAGAAAATTATCAAGGCCGAATTAAACACTTATAACTCTGTGATAGAAAAAACCATTGGTATAAGCAATCACATACTGAGAGCAGTGAACGTTGCACTAAATATTCCATATAAACAAATGATTAAGCATGAAACTCAGATAGTTCGTCACGATAGCCCAACACCTCATTTGGCTATTAGTTTTAAAAATGGCGTGCCTACTTACGCGAATGAATGTGGATTTGAACCTGATGATAGCTGCTACTACCTAACTGAAGAAGATTTAGGTATTAGTTTATAAATTGCGGCATAAAGCCGATGCTGAAGCATCGGCTTATTAACTTTAAAGAGAAGCAACATGGAATTATACAAACAAGAATTTGGTCAAAACTTTGACCTAGGCTTTGACTTAAAAAATCACCCTTATCTAATAGATAAAAGCTGGCACAATGATCAATGCCCTAGCTTCTATTTTAAAGTAGGCGAACAGTTTTATGTATTATGGGTTGATTATGCTGAAATAGAGCAGAGAGAGGAAGATACAGCTAGATATGTAATTCTAGAAGCAATTAATGAAGGAAGTAATGAAAAACCAGAAATTTATGCTGATAATGATGAAATCACTTTTGAGTGTGAAGGCTACACTGATTTAAAGCTATATTTACAAAAAGCTCTGATTCGATAAAGCTCTCAAGAAAATGTTGAGCCGCGAATTAATGTGTAATAAGTAAAAAAAATTGGTAATGTTAAGAAATATAATTTTATAAAATTGTTATTCTCTAATGAAAATATTTTATTGCGATTCAAACTCCACCTTACCTAGCGATTTGGATAACACACTAATACTCACGCCTGATTACTATGGCACTTCATATACATACCTATGGGATGATTATGATTTTAAAACAACCTTTAAGGCTTTTTTATTTTTCAAAAATAAAAAGCATTCATTAGGTCAAATAAAACTTCTCTTCAAGGGAATTAACAATAGTCATGATTACATTAAGAAAAGCTTTAAAGAATCAAAAAAAAGTAATTTATACAAAATCAATAAAGCTGGAGATAACCCATTCATCTCTCTAGGTGAGAAGTTAGAATATTACAATAAACTAAATATTATTATAAAAAATAAAAGTACCGTTAGAGATTTATTAAGTAATTTATGCGATGCAAGCTACTTAATAGCTCAAAAGAATGACTACAGTCAATGGCCAGGATTTTCGGAGTCCTTGCTAAGAGACGCGAGTGAAAGTTCAATTTTACAGCATGGGTTTCCTACAGCTAATGGAACTTATGAGAAGCTAACTATCTTTGACCTTGAAACTAAGCTGTCGGAAGAGTCACGTATTAATTTTCACTTCAACACAAAGGATCCCCTTAATGGTAGAATTAATATTCTCGTTGGTAAAAATGGTCAAGGAAAAACAAAAACTCTTCAATCATTAACTAATGACTTCTTATCGCTTAATAACAAAGCAGTAAACTTACCATTTCGTACGAAACTGATCGTAGTTTCGTTCTCTCCTTTTGAAAACTTTCTAACCGAAAAGGAAGCTTTTGAGAAAAGAAGATCAAACTTCGAATCTCATCTCGATTATAGTGAAGAAGAAAAAAAAGAAAGAAGTGAACGCTCTGATTATATCAATGGCTATTCCTACATTGGTTTAAAATCAGATGAATCTAGAATTGATTTCGAAAATGCCCGACACAAAAGTGCTATTGCGATCTTAGAATCAATTCTAGATGATCTCGAAAATAGCTGGTCAAGAAATTTTGAAAGGTTTGAATTAATATTTAAGACATTAAAGCTGGCTATCGACTTTAAAGAAATTGCGATAAGGCTCAATTCTGGAGAAGTAATAAAAACTATAGAGCTTCCTGAATTTGCAAGTAAGTTTAGTTCGATGTCAGAACTAGACAAACCAAAGCTAGAAATAGTATTACTATCAGCACAAAACCACCAACCAATGAATCTTAGTTCTGGCCAAGAGATATACTCATTAATGATACCTCAAATAGCTAGCGAGATAGTTAATGAATCTATAATATTAATTGATGAACCTGAGCTTTATCTTCATCCAGAGTTAGAGGTTGGCTTGATCTCAATGCTAGATCTGATTCTAAGAGAAACCTTATCTTTTGCTATTATAGCAACCCACTCTGCAATTATTGTTAGAGAAGTTAGAAGTAAGTACGTAAATATCATTAGAGGTAATTGTGAAGTAATTAAACCCGAAATAGAAACTTTTGGCGGTTCACTGGATACGATAACAGGGTATGTTTTTAATGATTATAATAAGCGAAAACCCCCCTGTGTCAGGATAGTTGTCGCCTCTAACTTTTAATAGAGGCAGATAAAATGAGACGTCGATTTACTCAAGAATTTAAAGTTCAAGCTGTTGAAAAAGCATTATCTCAATGTGATGATGTTC
>NZ_JACJEV010000110.1:0-302 GCF_014164235.1 Pseudoalteromonas sp. SG44-17
GATGGCTCAGTGCCAGAATTTCCTTTTTTGATAAAGTCGGCCTATTCAGAGTCGTGTGGTCATAGTAGTTGTGGTATTGATTTTGGTTATAAATATTTTAAAACTGCCTATGCTAATGAGCCAATTACCTTCCCACGGGAGCGTTTGGATTTATTACAGCCCAACGCCTATGCATCGATTGAGTTTACGGTTACCCATCCTAATTATCACCAAGGCGGATTTCCGCGAGGCTTTGGGCCCACCGATGCTGATGACCCTATTCATATCACGTTTACCGTTAAGCCGTTTACTGAACAAATGAA
>NZ_JACJEV010000111.1:0-278 GCF_014164235.1 Pseudoalteromonas sp. SG44-17
TATTCTGTTAAAGAAGGCTCAGTATTTACTTGAGCATCGCTTGCAGGAGCTTCGTCACTTAACAAGTATTTATCCAGCCACTGCTCTTGTTCCCAAAGCACATGCAGTAAACTCTTGCGAGCACGTAGCCGTGAGATTAAGGGTGGGTCTTCTTCCCCATATAATTAAATCAACAAGCGCGGCATAAACCGCGCTTTGAATTTATTCTGTTAAAGAAGGCTCAGTATTTACTTGAGCATCGCTTGCAGGAGCTTCGTCACTTAACAAGTATTTATCCA
>NZ_JACJEV010000112.1:0-274 GCF_014164235.1 Pseudoalteromonas sp. SG44-17
CAGATGATTGCTTTATATTGTTAAAGAACGTTGCGGTTAAAGTTAAACTTTATCTCGCTAGGGCTGCGCATATTACGCTTTCCTATTTTTTTGTCAACACTTAATTTTAAACTTTCTTAAAAATCTAAACTCAAGTTTTACTCGACTAACTGATTAACTCTTGCCTCGCTAAGCGTTGCTGTCTGCCGTCTCAGTGGGGTCGCATTATAGGGCGCGGCGAATTTTACGCAAGCGTTTTTTAAAGAAAACTTGAAATAAAGTGCTGTTCGTTCAA
>NZ_JACJEV010000113.1:0-270 GCF_014164235.1 Pseudoalteromonas sp. SG44-17
TCTTCAATTAAAAGTTTTTTGTCTTTCGACAGCTCAATGAATTCTGAATTTATTTAATATCTTTCGATATTGAATTGACTGTGCCGAAGCAACTTATAAATAAGTTACTTCTGTTGGTCACTCAGCTTCTCTTTCGAGAAATCACATTGAGACTCTAAATTTTTTGCCTTGCTTAGCGAACTAAGCTTGGCTGTTAGAACTCAATCTGTACGAGTGCCCACACAGATGATTGCTTTATATTGTTAAAGAACGTTGCGGTTAAAGTTAAAC
>NZ_JACJEV010000114.1:0-269 GCF_014164235.1 Pseudoalteromonas sp. SG44-17
GAAATGTCTACAATGACAGTAGCAAAAACAACGGGGGGTTGGTGGATTGGCATATTAACAGCGATTATTAGGAAGCATAGGAAAGGATTGTTAAATGCAGTTAATGGAGCATTTGACTTTCTGAGTAAAAATGCAGCTAGGGCGCACCCCAAACGCGATCGAAAAACAGGAGTATTTCAGTATGGGGTAGAGCCAAATTTTTAAGGCTGTACTTAATATTTTTCTTAAGTACCTACCTATGACATCCATGTAAGTAACAAAGAGTTAAT
>NZ_JACJEV010000115.1:0-251 GCF_014164235.1 Pseudoalteromonas sp. SG44-17
TTCTGCATTTAGTGAGCTTTCACTGCCAGCCTGAGCACTATCTGCCTTTGGTTGAGTAGGTTCATTCACTTGCTGAGTCGCGTTAGCTTGAGCCGTTGAAGCCGTAGCCGCCGTATTCAGCGGGGTATTGCCTGTACCAACATCGGTAGCTTTCACGTTTTGGCTATTATCAGCTTGTTCTGCATTTAGTGAGCTTTCACTGCCAGCCTGAGCACTATCTGCCTTTGGTTGAGTAGGTTCATTCACTTGCT
>NZ_JACJEV010000116.1:0-247 GCF_014164235.1 Pseudoalteromonas sp. SG44-17
TTGGTAGAGCAGTGGACTTTTAATCCATTGGTCGATGGTTCAAGTCCATCATGACCCACCATTCTTTATTCGTAGAATAGTAGAGTGGTTATAATCGGCGGATTTACGCAGCGTGCTTAGGCACAGCAGAGCGGGTCATTAGCTCAGTTGGTAGAGCAGTGGACTTTTAATCCATTGGTCGATGGTTCAAGTCCATCATGACCCACCATTCTTTATTCGTAGAATAGTAGAGTGGTTATAATCGGCG
>NZ_JACJEV010000117.1:0-246 GCF_014164235.1 Pseudoalteromonas sp. SG44-17
CCGCCCCAGTCAAACTACCCACCAGGCACTGTCCGTAACCCCGATTCAGGGGCCAACGTTAGAACATCAAAACTACAAGGGTGGTATTTCAAGGACGACTCCACAAAAACTAGCGTCTCTGCTTCAAAGTCTCCCACCTATCCTACACATGTAGGTTCAATGTTCAGTGCCAAGCTGTAGTAAAGGTTCACGGGGTCTTTCCGTCTAGCCGCGGGTACACAGCATCTTCACTGCGATTTCAATTTC
>NZ_JACJEV010000118.1:0-246 GCF_014164235.1 Pseudoalteromonas sp. SG44-17
GAAATTGAAATCGCAGTGAAGATGCTGTGTACCCGCGGCTAGACGGAAAGACCCCGTGAACCTTTACTACAGCTTGGCACTGAACATTGAACCTACATGTGTAGGATAGGTGGGAGACTTTGAAGATGAGACGCTAGTTTTGTTGGAGTCGTCCTTGAAATACCACCCTTGTAGTTTTGATGTTCTAACGTTGGCCCCTGAATCGGGGTTACGGACAGTGCCTGGTGGGTAGTTTGACTGGGGCGG
>NZ_JACJEV010000119.1:0-246 GCF_014164235.1 Pseudoalteromonas sp. SG44-17
GAAATTGAAATCGCAGTGAAGATGCTGTGTACCCGCGGCTAGACGGAAAGACCCCGTGAACCTTTACTACAGCTTGGCACTGAACATTGAACCTACATGTGTAGGATAGGTGGGAGACTTAGAAGCAGAGACGCTAGTTTTTGTGGAGTCGTCCTTGAAATACCACCCTTGTAGTTTTGATGTTCTAACGTTGGCCCCTGAATCGGGGTTACGGACAGTGCCTGGTGGGTAGTTTGACTGGGGCGG
>NZ_JACJEV010000011.1:0-141544 GCF_014164235.1 Pseudoalteromonas sp. SG44-17
TTATATCAACGGATATTACAACAATGTTAGACCACATCATTATAATGCAGGTTTAGCACCAAATGAATCTGAGGTTAGATACCAAGATTCTAAAACTGTGGCCAAAATTAGTTGACCACTACAAAACGGCGTGATATGAAATACCTTGAGTAGAATCAATAGTTAGTAATTGATCCGTAGTCATAATTATAGGTTCTTTGGTTTTGGGATGAGCTGGATGCTTAATACCCAGTATATTTGCCACTTTTAGTGTATAGTTAAGTGGCAAGATAGGAAACTGCTCTCTTATATCAACGACACTGTCAGAGAACTCGGCTAGGTAAAAGAGTTCAGCTTCAATTGAGGACATCATATGATGCTCACGCTGAGACTTTCGCCCAAAAACTAGTGACCTAGTTCCGTGGGATTTAACATCCTGAATTCGCAGCCAGGGCTTATAATTAAATCCTTCTCCTATCCCATATTTGTTCTTAAGGGCTCGCTGAAAATCCTGCACAGATTCTAACTTTCTTCCTCGTGACATGAGTATTATCATTACCTTTACATAGATAAAGCATAGTAGCAAACCTCGCTACGGGCAAACTTTTGTGCTTACGGACCAACTTTATTGTCGCTGCACAAGCTAACAATACTGCCCTGCTGCAAAGCCGCAGCTCCAAGCATATTGGAAGTTATAGCCTCCTAGCCAACCGGTTACGTCGGTTACTTCACCAATAAAGTACAGCCCTTG
This sequence comes from Pseudoalteromonas sp. SG44-17, assembly GCF_014164235.1. NCBI lineage: Bacteria > Pseudomonadati > Pseudomonadota > Gammaproteobacteria > Alteromonadales > Pseudoalteromonadaceae > Pseudoalteromonas > Pseudoalteromonas sp. SG44-17. The sequence continues at coordinate 731 of NZ_JACJEV010000011.1, forward strand.
GGCTTTTTTCGCTTCAAAGGTTTTTGAGCTAAGTTCGTCGGTGTCTATACCGCCTAGAGTTACTTCCGCTGTGCGGTAACCTTCGGTGCCGTTGGGTTTAATTTGCCAGTTATGAATGTAATTAGCTAGATCGTCAATTTGGCTATGGGTGAGCTGATTTACATTGCAATCTGGAATAGCTTTACTCTCATGCAGTATTTCAATAAAGCGTTTTGGCAAAATAGTCGCTAGGCTATTTTTTAATGATTTTTGTGCTTGGGTTTCTCGCCATGTTGCTAATTGCTCTGTTAAATCAAGCTCTGGTAACAGGTTTATAGTCACTGCTTGCCCTGCTCGCCAAAATGAGCTGATTTGTAATATAGCGGGGCCTGATAAACCACGGTGAGTAAATAGGATGTTTTCTTTAAAACTTGTGCCGTCTTCACTGCTGACGATACATGGCACGCTAATACCCGATAACCCTTCAAAGCGGTCCTTATCATGTTGGTGCAAGGTAAATGGTACAAGTGCAGCCATGGTCGGTAATACTTTTAAGCCAAATTGCTCAGCAATTTTATACCCTATTGGTGTTGCGCCTAGTTTTGGCATGGTTAAGCCACCAGCGGCAACAACGAGTGACTCACAGCTGTATGACTGTTGTTCTGTGATCACGAGATAGCCAGTAGCGGTTTTTTCAACGCTAAGCACTTCGTTACGCAGCGCAACATTAACACCCGCCCACTCGCACTCAGTTAGCAAAATATCAACGATATCTTGTGCGCTATTGTCGCAAAATAACTGCCCAAGGGTTTTATGGTGATACGCCAAACCGTGTCTGTCCACCAGCTCAATAAAATCATGCTGGGTATAACGGCTTAAACACGATTTTACAAAGTGTGGATTACCACATAAATAGTTTTCAGGGCTGGCGTTTTCATTGGTGAAGTTACAACGTCCGCCGCCGCTGATGAGAATTTTACGACCAGGCTTTTTGCCCATATCAAGCACTGTAACACTGCGGCCACGGTATCCTGCTTGTGCTGCACACATTAAACCTGCGGCTCCGGCACCGATCACTATTACATCTACTTGGGTCATTTGTTCATCTCATGAGGAAATTTTTGCAATTGTAGCAAATTTAAAAGTACAAACTGAGCGGTATTTCACTATTTTATTATTAACAACAAAGTGTGAAAAAATAAATGTTCACCTCGCCAGTCTACAAATTAATTAATACTTTATAACCACTGTAACGGCATAATAAAAGTCATAAAATCGTATTTAGCCATATAAACATCCCGATATAACTAAAATAGAGACATTAATAATAAAACGTTATTTTAACTATTTTAACAGATCATTTACTTTTGTTCCCCTTCACGACAATTCATCGTGAAGCTTAATAACAATCTAGGGATAATTATGACAACAAGAAAAATATTTAAAAAATGCGCTGTAGCGCTTACTGTGAGCGCGATATTTGCAGCGACATCAAGCATGGCAAATCCTAGCGAAGCAATAACACCATCTATTGCTGACATAACAACAAAACTACAAAGCCAAGATCCTCTCGGTACACGCTTTATCATCAAGTATAAAAATAATAGTAATGATATGGCAACATTTTCGATTGCTGATACTAGCCCACAAATGATGAATAAAAAGGCCCAAGGCTTTGTTAAAAACTTTACCAGTAAAAAAGGAAAAGTTAAGGCGCAATATATCCGTGCAATGGCATTGGACAATCATCATGTTATGCGTGCAAATAAAAAACTAAGCGCTGACGAAGCCCAACAATATATGCAAGAAGTAATGGCTTCAGGCAATGTTGAATACATTGAAATCGACCAGATGTTAAAACCATTTGCAACTCCTAACGACCCTCGTTATGACGACCAATGGCATTACTATGAGCAAGCTGGCGGGTTAAACCTTCCAACTGCATGGGATACCGCAACAGGTAGCGGTGTAACAGTGGCAGTATTAGATACTGGTTATCGTCCACACATTGATCTTAATGCCAATATTTTACCTGGCTACGATATGATTTCGGATACATTTGTCGCAAATGACGGCGGCGCACGCGATAGTGATGCACGCGATCCAGGTGATGCAGTATCTGCCGGTGAGTGTGGTAATAATAACAGTGCACAAGGTTCAAGCTGGCACGGAACCCATGTTGCAGGTACTGTTGCAGCCGTTACGAATAATGGCGAAGGTGTTGCTGGTGTTGCTTATGATGCTAAAGTTGTTCCGGTACGCGTACTTGGTAAATGTGGTGGTTTAACATCTGATATTGCCGACGGTATTATTTGGGCTTCAGGCGGGTCAGTTTCTGGCGTACCTGCTAATGCTAACCCTGCTGATGTCATCAATATGAGTTTAGGTGGCAGCGGCTCTTGTAGCTCAACAACACAAAACGCGATTAACCAAGCACGTAATAACGGCACTGTAATTGTCATTGCCGCAGGTAATGATAACGACAATGCTAACAACTATAACCCTGGTAACTGTAATGGCGTAGTAAATGTTGCATCGGTTGGTCGTAATGGTGGGCGAGCTTACTACTCAAACTATGGTACATCTATCGATGTTGCAGCACCTGGTGGTGCGCAAAGCTTTGCTAATGATTCAGAAGGTGTTTTATCTACACATAACTCAGGTTCATCAAGCCCTTCTAGTGACAGCTATCATTACTCACAAGGTACATCGATGGCAGCACCTCATGTTGCTGGTGTTGCTGCTCTTATTAAACAAGCAAAGCCAACTGCAACGCCTGATGAAATTGAAAGCATATTAAAATCAAGCACTCGCTCATTCCCTGCCACATGCAATAACTGTGGTACTGGTATTGTTGACGCTGCAGCCGCAGTTGCTGCTGCAAGCGGTGGTACTACACCACCCGTTGGCGGCAATGAGTTACTTGATGGCCAAGCTCAAACGGGCCTAAGTGGCGCTGCGAGTAGTGATACTTTTTATACAATGACTGTACCAAGTGGCGCAACTAATGTGACTTTCACTATGAGTGGCGGAACGGGTGATGCAGATTTATATGTACGCTCAGGTAGTAAACCCACTACATCAACTTATGATTGTCGTCCGTATAAAGGGGGTAACAGCGAAGAGTGCTCTATAGACAGCCCAACTGCTGGTACATATCATGTGATGGTACGTGGTTACTCGGCTTACTCAGGCGTGAGTTTAGTTGGTAATTTAACAACCTCTGGTAACACAGGTAATCCACAAGCAGGTGGTGGAAATGTATCTGATATTTCAGCTAATGCAGGGCAATGGAAACATTATACCCTTGATGTTCCAGCAGGAATGGCAAGCTTTACCGTAACAACGTCTGGTGGCTCAGGTGATGCAGATTTATTTGTTAAGTTTGGCAGCCAACCAACAGGCTCTAGCTATGATTGCCGCCCATATAAAAACGGTAACGCAGAGACATGTACGTTTAGCAATCCTCAAGCAGGAACTTGGCACATGAGTGTGAATGCTTATAAAACCTTTGCCGGTTTAACGCTTGACGCACAATACCAGCCTTAATTAGCAATAAGGCATAGGGTTTGTATTAAACTCTATGCCTATAAGTGCTATTTGCCAGTTCCCTTGGTAACTTTGGCCGAATGAAAGTTCGGCTTTTTTAGCTCTTTTTTAAAGCTTTTCAAGTACCGCTTCTGCGCGACTTACTGCAAACTCTTTATCTTGTTCAACAAATAAACCTGTGACTTGCTGATCTTCAACAATCATTGCATAACGCGTTGAGCGTACACCACCAAATGCAGCAGTGTCTTTATCTAAACCAAGTGCTTTGGTAAAGCTAGCATCGCCATCGGCAAGCATCTCGATTGCTTGAGCATTATGTTGCTCACCCCATGCTTTCATTACAAACGCATCGTTTACTGATACACAGTAAATAGCGTCAACGCCTTTGGCTTTTATTTTATCTGCTAGAGTAATAAATTCAGGTAAATGTGCATTTGAACACGTAGGTGTAAACGCGCCTGGCACTGCAAATAACACCACTTTTTTACCTGCAAAAAGTGTTTCATTGGTAAGTGTTTGCATACCGTCGTCAGTAAGCTGTGTAAGACTAACGGCTGGTAATGTTTGACCTTGAGAAATCATGATATTTCCTTTTAAAGTGATGGGTTTTGAACAACACCAAAATAGCACAAAAGCGCAACCAACCCTAACATCGAGTTGCGAGTAATTGTGCCTTTGCAAGCAAAGTTACAATCCTAAACTACTGCGAATAGTATGCATTTGCTGCTGTAAACGCTGATGAATATCAGCCACTAATAAACTGGATTCACTCACCTGCCCTTTCATACTTTGCATTGACTGGCTGAAGTTCTCTAACAATGAGTTTTGCTGCTTTGCCAACTCCATGGCATCAAAAGCGACTTTATTAGCATCCTGTGCATTATGAGCTACCCCTTCGGAGTTTCGTTTCAGCTCTTGGGCATTATCGGTTTGCAATTGAGCATCATCAGCTAATGCTGATATTTGCGTTGACACCATAGTTGAGTTTTCACTCAATAGATTGAGCTGGTTATTAATATCACTCAGCGAACCTTGTGTTTGCCGAGCTAACTTGCGCACTTCATCTGCAACCACAGCAAAACCACGGCCATGTTCACCTGCGCGCGCTGATTCGATCGCAGCATTGAGTGCCAGCAAATTAGTTTGATCTGCAATATTGCGGATCACTTCAATAACTTTCCCTACATCTTGTACACCACTGAGCAACTCTTGCAAGCTATGTAAACCTTGCTCCACCCGCTGTTGTGTATTTGAGCTAGCACTGAGCATGTTTTGGGCAAACCCTAAACTTTGCTCCATTGCTGAAAACGTATGCTTGGCGTTATCTGCTACCTTGCCGTTTATATCGTTTACTTGCTCACCAATATGTTGAATATCAGCCAATAATTCTTGATTTTGTTCAACTTGATGATGACTGGCATCTGTTTGCTGACTTATCGTATGTAGATGCTCGCTCATTTCTTGCATAAAATCGTTAATCACCTTGAGCATTTGTGCACGCTCTTCAGCCTCTAACCGTTGACGCTCAATTAACTGGTTAAAGTAACTAGCTATTTCACCAACTTCTGTTTTTGAGTTACTACTTTCAATATTTTTTAATTCGTTACTTTCGATTAAAAATGCAAAGCCATCACGTAATTGACGAAGCGGGGTTAATACTTGATTTCGCTGTACAAAGTAAACACCAACAGCCAATACAACTAACATACCAATGGCAATACAAAACACTACAAATACTCGCTGCTTTAACGTACCTTGCTGAATTTTAAGTTGCTGCTCAGCATTTATCACCGTGTCAGAAAGTGTACTGATCTGTTTGCGCAGAGCCTGTATGCCTGTTTGACGCTGCTGAGCTTGTGCAATGGTGTTCTCTAAATCACGTGGGTAGCGGTTCGGCCAGCTTCTTAGCTCAGCCTTAATTTCACCTGCTAAATCTTCGGCTTCTTCATCTATAAACAAACTATCTTCATCAACTTCACTCATAACGCCCAAGTTTTCAAGCTCGTCAATCTGCTTTGCTAAACGGTTTAAGTTAGCAATACTTTGTTGTAAGTTGGTTTGTGTGTCTTGATCAAAACTAAGCATTAGCTGATAAGTAAACAACGACAAATTTGTCACTTCGCGGTAGTAATCACTGGCAAGCTGATAATAAGCCTGAGCGTTAGTATTTTGTTGCCCTGCTTTGTTAGCATAACCAATTAAAGAAGAAGCTGAGCCCGCCATTTGCCTAAGTGCATTATCAAGTAATGCTGTTTCATTACCTGACAGTTTACCTAAAGCACGATACTTACCTTTTATATCAGTATCGAGTTGGCTTAATTGCAGATCTAACTGTTGTTTTAAATCAATTGGTAAAATAGCAAGTTGGGTGTCTTTTACTTGGCTAATTAAATCCGACGCTTTCCCTAAATACTGACTATCGCCCTGTGCTAAGTAATCTTCTAGTAAGCCTTTTAAATCAACGAGTATTTTATTTTTTAATTGATTATAAGATTGGTCTTGTTGTTCGAGTTTAACTAAGGTTTGACTTGCCCAGTACAAGGTTCCGCCTAACAGCAGGCTAGCCAATGCCAGCAAAATAGCCAGCAACCGAGTGAATGATGACACGCGCATGAAATTAAATTCCTTTGGGTAACTGCGCGTACACTATTAACTATTTATGACAGTTTAATGAAAATCGATATGAAACTCTTATAACTTTATGGGAACAAAAATAAAAAATACGAATAAAGCCTCACACCATGGCGGCTTTGACATACACATCAAAGCGATTCTTTTTGGTTTTAATCTGCATGCTAGGCGTCTGATTATTTAAAAATGGTGCGTAATCAGGCCGCTTAACAACCACTCGCTTACTAGCCAGTGGGTAGGCAAATGCGAGTAAGTCATCAGCATCATTATCTGCGCCAACCAAGTCTTGAAACACCCGCATTTCTTTTTTAACCAGTGCTGACTTTTCACGGTGTGGAAACATTGGATCCAAATAAACTACATCTGGCATACTTTCGCATTGCGCGAGTAAGGTATGACTTGAGCCAAACACTAGGCTCATGTTTTGCTTCATCCACGGACCAATTTCATTATCGCTATAAGCACGTTGCAAACCATCATAAAGTAATGCTGCAACAACCGGATGGCGCTCATGTAAAATCACTTTACAACCCAGTGATGCTAACACAAAACCATCACGGCCAAGCCCTGCGGTCGCATCTAGAACAACGGGGGTCGCTCCTTTATTTAAACCCACCGCTTTAGCAATTGATTGACCTTTACCGCCACCGAATTTACGCCGATGAGCAACAGCCCCAGTTACAAAGTCAACGCTAATAGCGCCAAGTTTTGGTTCATCGGTTTTTCGTAAGCTTAAGCCTTGATCATCATAATGAAGTGAAAAGCCTTCGCTTTGTGCCGCCCACTCAGCGAGCCCAAAACGCAGCTCAATTTCATTAAGATAAGGACGTACTTCTTTAAAAGGACACTGTATAACCAAAATAAACTCCGACCGTAAATAGCTTGCGAAGTATATCAATTGCTTAACGCTATAGCACTAAAATAGCTCAATATCAGTTTGCGAAGTAACGTCTTGAGAGTGCTCTGACGCGGCTGTGTTGCTCAAGCTTTCTATCAATTCGCTGCGCGATTCAATAATGTGATTGAGCTGATGCTTAATAAAAGCCAAGTCATCATTCAAGATAGTTAACTGTAATTGTGTTTGCTCTAATTGCTCAACCTGCAATGCCAACGCTTGGTTCGCAGCAAAAGCGGGATCTTGCTGCATAAGTGCACGTAATTCAGATAACTGAGTTGTCAATTTAGCTACGGCTTCTTCACGCGCCTCGCTACTGACAAATAATTGCGAAGAAAGCTCATTGAAAGCATTACCAACCGCATGCGCTTGGGCTAGCGCCATTTCCTTTACTTCCATATCTTGAATTTTGGCATTGGTCACCTCCAAAATATGCGGGAATAAATCTTTATAGCGACCATACAGCACAACATCATCTAAAGGCATATTTTTAATTAAAATAGACACTTTAGGATAATTAACAATAGTACGACTACTAAAATCAACAAAGCGATTAGAGTAACGGTGCTTTTCTAATAACTCTTGCTCTAACGGACAAACACCACCGTCATCAGTACACACAACTCCTACATCTTGATACCAAAATGCCACAACCACATCGAGATTCAGCGGTCGGAAGAATTCAAAAAAATAGGCCGATAATGATTGCACATCATGGGCGTGATAGGTTTGCCCAACATAACGCATTATGCGCCCCATATCGCCGGAGTCAGTCATGGCGATTTCAGCAGTGCTCTGCGCGCGCGCAACATCATTTTTTAACTTAATAGAATGCTGACGATATTGATACAACACCCGAATACGCGCCATTAATTCTTCTGCATTAAAGGGCTTTACAATGTAATCGGCAGCACCGGCATTATAACCTTTAACACGTTCTGGTAATTCGCTTTTACCCGACAAAAACATCACTGGGGTATCTTTGGTTTGCTCATTACTTTTCAGCTCACGACACACTTCGTAGCCCGTTTTACCCGGCATTTCAACATCCAATAAAATAATGTCAGGGCTATATTTATAAGCTTGCCTTAAACCTTCTTCGCCATTTTTAGCATGAATTAACTGACAAAACCCCGCTAATGATTCCTCTATTACACGATGAACATATTTATCATCATCAATCGCCAGTACCAGTTTTGTCATGCCCAATTCCTTTTTATTAATTACTTAAAAAAGCATAGTACGGAGCCCTGATTTTGCGACAATTTATTACTCTAAATAGTAAAAAAGCGCCAAACGGCGCTTTTCAAGATTAAATATACGTAGTGCTTAAGCTGCAATACCACTGTGGCGCAATAGTGCATCGACACTTGGCTCACGACCACGGAAGTTTTTAAACAACTCCATTGGTTCTTCACTGCCGCCTTTTTCTAAAATATGCTGCATAAAGGCTTGCCCAGTTTCTGGGTTAAAAATACCTTCTTCTTCAAATTTGGAAAACGCATCAGCTGAGAGCACTTCGGCCCATTTATACGAATAATAACCTGCGCTATAACCACCAGCAAAGATATGGCTAAAACCATGTTGAAAACGGTTAAACTCTGGTGCTTTAACAACTGATGTATGGCTACGTACTTCATCTAAACGCGCTTGAATTTGGCATTCTTCACCCGCTTGATAATCGTTGTGAATTCTAAAATCAAATAACGAGAACTCGATTTGACGCAGCATTTGCATGCCTGAGTTATAGTTTTTAGCTGCTAGTAGTTTATCCAATAACTCTTTAGGCAATGACTCGCCCGTTTCATAGTGACCTGAAATAAAGTTAAGTGCTTCTTCTTCATAACACCAGTTTTCTAAAAACTGACTTGGCAGCTCAACGGCATCCCATGCAACACCATTAATACCCGCAACTGGCGCGGCATCAACTTGGGTTAGCATATGGTGAATACCATGGCCAAACTCATGGAATAAAGTGGTGACTTCATTATGAGTAAACAGTGCAGGCTTATCGCCTACCGCTTTATTAAAGTTACACACTAAATACGCTACAGGCGTTTGTAACTCGCCATTGGCGCGTACTTTGCGACCCATGCAGTCATCCATCCACGCGCCACCGCGTTTGTGATCACGCGCGTATAAATCAAGATAAAAACGGCCACGCAGGGTATTGCTACTGTCGTAAATTTCAAAAAAGCGTACATCTTTATGGTAACTATCAATGTCTTTTAACTCTTTAACACTAATACCAAATAAACGATTTACTGTTTCAAACAAGCCGCTTAGTACTTTATCTGCGGGGAAATACGGGCGCAGTACTTCGTCTGATATTGCGTATTTCTCTTGCTTAAGCTTTTCACCGTAATAACCATAATCCCACGCAGCGAGTTGCTCAATGCCATGTTTTTCTTTAGCGTAAGCTTGTAGCTCAGCGAGCTCTTGCTCAGCTTGTGGTTTAGATTTAGCGGCTAAGTCTTCTAAAAATGAGAATACTTGCTCTGGCGTTTCAGCCATTTTAGTGGCTAATGATTTTTCAGCATAACTGGCAAAACCTAATAGTTGCGCAATTTCATGACGCAGCGCGAGTTCTTCACTCATAATCTCAGAGTTATCAAACTGACCAGCGTGTGGGCCTTGATCAGATGCGCGTGTTGCAAATGCCGTATACGTCTCTTCGCGTAATTCACGGTTATCAGCATAAGTCATGATCGGTAAGTAAGACGGGAAATCAAGGGTAAATACCCAGCCGTCCAATTCTTTGCTTGCTGCTGTATCTGCCGCTAACGCTAACGCCGACTCAGGTAAACCTGCGAGTTCGCTTTCATCAGTAATGTGCTTTTGCCAAGCCAATGTGGCATCCATCACGTTATTGCCAAATTTAGCCGCAAGTTCTGATAAACGTGCGCTGATCTCGCCGTAGCGCTTTTGCTGCTCAGGCGCCAAGGCGATGCCCGATAATTCAAAGCTACGCAATGCATTAGTAATAGTTTTTTGTTCAGCCGTACTTAACGTTTTAAACTCATCGCTGTTGTGCAGTGCGTTGTAGGCTTCATACAACCCTTGGTGTTGACCAACAAAGGTTGAATACTCTGAGATAAGTGGTAAACATTGTTCGTACGCTTCACGTAATTCATCGCTATTAACTACGGAGTTCATATGCGATACCGGAGAAAACATTCGCGATAATTTATCGTCAACTTCTTCAAGAGGTAACACTAAGTCCTGCCAAGTGAATGATTTATTAGCCAGCACTTCGTCTATTTTAGCGCGGCATTCGCTAATACCCGCTTTTAGCGCCGGCACAACATGCTCTGGCTTAATTTTTGAAAACGGTGGTAAGCCTTCAAGGCCTATTAGTGGGTTATTTTGTAAATCGCTCATGTTAGCTCTCAAATCGTTTCGAATATGATTTTTAAGTTGGGGCGTACGTCTCGAAATACAAGGGGCTTTTAACGGGTCTGCCATGTGTTATTATCAGAGAAATACGTTTTATATAAACTTGAGGACTAAAGATGGCTCAGCATTTTGATTACATTGCGATTGGCGGCGGCAGCGGCGGGATAGCGTCAGCTAACCGTGCAGCAATGCGTGGCGCGAAAGTGGCACTAATTGAAGCAAAACATATGGGTGGAACCTGTGTAAATGTAGGTTGTGTACCAAAAAAAGTAATGTGGCATGGCGCTCAAGTTGCTGAAGCAATTAACTTATACGCCCCTGATTACGGCTTTAATGTTGAAGTAAAAGAATTCAACTGGAGTAAACTAGTAGAAAGCCGTGAAGCCTATATTGGCCGCATTCATAAAGGTTACGATAATGGCCTTGCTAAAAACGGCGTAACAGTTATTAAAGGCTTCGCTAAATTTGTTGACAGTAAAACAATCGAAGTAGACGGCGAGCACTACACCGCCGATCATATTTTAGTGGCCGTAGGCGGTCGCCCTAGCATTCCAAATATCCCAGGTGCTGAACACGGCATCGATTCAAATGGCTTTTTTGAGCTGAATGAACAACCAAAACGCGTTGCAGTTGTTGGTGCCGGTTATATCGCGGTAGAGATTGCCGGTGTACTACATAGCCTAGGTACAGAAACCCATTTATTTGTTCGTAAAAATAAACCATTGCGCACCTTTGACCCATACATCATCGACACCCTTGTTGATATTATGGCCAAAGAAGGCCCGACGCTGCATACCGAATGCTCACCAAAAGAAGTAGTTAAAGAAAGCGATGGCAGCTTAACTATCCACTTTGAAAATGGCTACAGTCAAAATGTTGATCAAGTCATTTGGGCCATTGGCCGTACACCGACGACTGATAAGATTAACCTAGTCGCAGCGGGTGTTGAAGTAAACGAAGGCGGTTACGTTAAGGTAGACGAGTACCAAAATACCACGGCTAAAAATGTTTATGCTGTGGGTGATATCATCGAAGGCGGTATAGAGCTTACCCCTGTTGCAGTAAAAGCAGGCCGTACTTTATCAGAGCGTTTGTTCAATAAAGACCTGCCAGATGATTTAAAAATGGATTACAGCTTAGTTCCTACCGTGGTATTTAGCCACCCGCCAATTGGTACCATTGGTTTAACTGAGCAAGAAGCAATTTCGCAGTACGGCAACGAGAACGTAAAAGTGTATAAATCAAGCTTTGCAGCTATGTACACTGCGGTTACTCAGCATCGCCAAGCATGTAACATGATGCTAGTGTGCGCAGGCCCTGACGAGAAAGTTGTAGGCTTACACGGCTTAGGTTTTGCTGTTGATGAAATGATCCAAGGCTTTGCAGTAGCTATGAAAATGGGCGCAACCAAAGCAGATTTTGATGCCGTTGTTGCGCTGCACCCAACTGGCTCAGAAGAGTTTGTTACTATGCGCTAGCTAAAGGCTAAAGGCTAAAGGCTAAAGGCTAAAGGCTAAAAAGATAAAACCTTGCAGTTAACGCTGCAAGGTTTTTTTTATCGCTGTATCCCTTCTCAATTGATCGCCCTAGCCCCTTTATTACTGTTCTACCGTGGTTAAATCTGCAAAATTTAGTTAGTATGGTCGCGTGTTATTTCTTATTAACGCTCCATCAATTAGGAATTTATGAACAAAGATTTACTGCTCCATCCGGTACTTATTTCACTAGCAATGATCACTATTGCGTTTACTCTTAAGGCGCTGGTTGACAGATTTGCGCGCCATAAAGCAGAAAAAAAAGAAAAAGATATTCGCTATATTTCGCACAATATTAAGCACTCTATTAACCTAGCAACGGTGCTATTACTGCTATTTGTATGGTCTACTGAAATCCAGAACTTTGCGCTGTCGATCGCGGCATTTGCAGTGGCTATTGTATTTGCGACCAGAGAGTTTATTCAATGTATAATTGGCTTTTTCTATTTAGTCACTACCCGTCCGTTTCGGGTTGGCGACTGGGTTCAGGTTGGTGAATATTATGGTGAAATAGCAGAAACTGATTGGATCAAAACCACCATGCATGAAATTGACATGCACACCTATCAGTTTTCTCGCAAAACTATTTATATTCCGAATAATAAACTGATCACTAACCCGATTAAAAACTTAAACTTTGTAAAACGTTTTACCACTCATCACTTTAGTATTGTGCGTAAAGAAAGTTTTAATCCGTATCCAATTTACGAAACTCTAACCACGAAAGCGAAGCAATATTGTGAAGAGTTTCAAGATGTGGCTGGTCGTTATAATTCGATTATCGAAAGAAAATTAGATGCAAAAATTTCTGGCCCTGAGCCTGAAATACACTTTAGTACCACAGAGTTGGGCGAGTTTAAAGCCAGCTTTACGCTATTTTGCCCAACTGACAAGGCGCTAGAAATAGAGCATAAGCTAACCGCTTTTTTTATGGAGCTTTGGTATAACGAAGCTGCAAAAAGTGAGTTAAAAAACTAAGTTTAAGCACTTAGTTATCAATCAATAAAGAAAAAGCTTAGCCCCATCAGGGGCTAAGCTTTTTTCTTTACAGCTCAACAGCAGTTACAAAAATTAAGCGGTGCCACCCACTGTTAAGTTATCTATTTTCAAGCTTGGCTGGCCAACGCCAACAGGGACACTTTGACCGTCTTTACCGCACACACCCACACCTTTATCCAGCGCAAGATCGTTACCAACCATAGATATTTGCTGCATAACTTCAGGGCCGTTACCAATTAATGTGGCGCCTTTGATTGGCCGAGTAATTTTGCCGTTTTCAATTAAGTAGGCTTCTGAGGCACTAAATACAAACTTGCCTGAAGTGATATCTACTTGGCCGCCACCAAAGTTTGGGGCGAAGATACCTTTTTTAACTGTGCTAATAATATCGGCTTGGCTGTGCTCGCCGCCTAACATATAAGTATTGGTCATACGTGGCATAGGTAAATGCGCGTATGACTCACGGCGCGCATTACCAGTTGGGTTAACGCCCATCAAACGCGCATTCATTTTATCTTGCATGTAGCCTTTTAAAATACCGTTTTCGATAAGTACGTTGTACGCTGCAGGCGTACCTTCGTCATCCACATTAAGTGAACCACGGCGATCGGCAATGGTGCCGTCATCAACTACAGTACACAGCTCTGATGCGACTTTTTGGCCCACTTTACCGCTAAATGCCGAGGCTCCTTTACGGTTAAAGTCGCCTTCTAGGCCATGACCTACGGCTTCATGCAGTAATACTCCTGGCCAACCTGCGCCAAGTACCACTTCCATCGTGCCCGCTGGAGCGTCAATAGCTTCAAGGTTTACTTTTGCTTGGCGTACGGCTTCTTCTGCGTATTCCATCCAGCGGGGTTTACCATCCACCAGCTCTTTAAAGTAACCATAGTCTAAACGTGCGCCACCACCTGCGCCACCGCGTTCACGGCGGCCGTCTTTTTCAAGTAATACCGAGCAATTTAAACGGATCAATGGGCGGATATCGGTGGCAAATGTGCCATCGCTGGCCGCAATCAATACTTCTTCATACACCGCAGACATAGAGCTAATAACTTGCTCTGCGTCAGGAGCAAGCTCACGAATATAATTTTCAAGCTCACGTAACAAATTTACTTTGTCGGTATCACTCATGCTTTGAATCGGCTGCAGTGGTGCAAACTGCTGTTTTGCTGCTACATCACTAAATACCTGAATGGCTTTACTTTCACCTGCTTCGGCAATACTGCGCGCAGCGGTTGCGGCTTTGTTAAGTGCTTCTAAATTAATTGCATCAGAGTACGAAAAACCGGTTTTTTCGCCGCTAACTGCACGTACGCCGACGCCGCGTTCAACGTTGTATGAGCCTTCTTTTACTAAGCCATCTTCAAGCACCCATGATTCATGGTGGCTAGATTGAAAGTAAAGATCCGCGTAATCAACTTTATGCTGATGAATAAAACCAAGCGTTTTTTCGAGTTCTTCTCGATTTAGCTGGCTGTCGTGTAATAAATGCTGTTCAACCGTGTTCATAATAAATGCTCTCTAAATCGTTGGTGAGATTGCACTGGCATATCTCGACGAATGGCGTGTAAGCGGTTTAGATCTGGCTGACAACCAATAAACCCAATGCCATTTGCAAGCTCGCTGAGGACGTCGCCCCAAGGAGAAATGATAATACTGTGGCCGTATGTCGCGCGACCATTTTCGTGTTGCCCTACTTGCGCAGCAGCAATCACATAACTTTGCGTCTCTATCGCTCTGGCCGTTAATAACGGTTGCCAATGAGCTGCACCTGTTATGGTAGTAAATGCGCTAGGCACTAAAATAACCTCTGCCCCAGCTCGTTGCAAAGCACTAAATAAGCCACTAAAGCGTAGATCATAACATACTGTAAGACCTATTTTACCAAACGGTGAATCGACCACCACAATGTCACTGCCCGCTTCGGTGAAGTTAGACTCGCGATACGCACCAGTCCCATCAGCAACATCAACGTCAAATAAATGCATTTTATTGTACTGGGCCAGCACTTCACCTTGCTCATTAAACAGCAAAGACGCTGCAAAATATTTGTCATGCTCTGTGGCAATCGGCACAGTACCTGCAGCTAGCCAAATATCATGTTGGCGACATAACTCACTTAATTGTTGTTGATAAACATCACTTTGCTTTGCTACAACAAGTGTTTCATGGCCGCTATTAGCAAACACCAAGAAGCTTTCAGGTAAACACACCAGTAACGGCCGAGTTGCAGGAAGCGTGGTTAACTGTTGCCTAAGTTGATTCATGTTGCCATCAGCACACAGCCCGGAGCACATTTGTAGAGCGACTATCATAGCTTGCATCGTTTAAGGCCTCATTGGGTGGCTGTATCCGCGGCATCTTTGAGTGTTAACTCACTGGAGGCGGCGGCTTGAGGTTGGTTTTGTGCAGCTTGCGGAAGAGTCACTTCACGACTTTTACGATCTACTTCTTTCACTACAGGATCAGTCATGCTGCCGGTCACTTTAAAGTTAATCTCAGAAATAACGCGCGCCGAGTGGATCACTTTATCTATCGCCAGTGCCGCAAGCCCAGTTACCGGATTGACCATCCACGCGACAATCACCGGAATACTTGAGGTCACTTGTGGTGCAACCGCTAAATCGTAATCAATTTCCATGGTATTGAGGTTGGTATGACCTTTAATCGTCAGATCAGCAGGCACCCCATCCATTTTAGTATCTTGCGTGTAAGCGATGCCTTTATCTACCTGCATGGTGCCTTGCAGACTGTTATAAAAAAAACCTTTCGAAAATACATCTCTAAAATCGAGTTTTAACTTACGCACTAATGAATCCAGGCTCAATAACGAAAATACCCGTGCGCCGCCATCGCTTACCTCAGCTAAATGCCCTTCGCCTAAATGCCAATCTAAATTACCATTGAGGCTGGCAATATCAAATAAATAAGGCGCATCTTGCCATTCAAGCGTAAATTTAATATCTGCGGGTGAATCTTTAACTGTGGTGGTTATATCAAACTCATCAAATAGCTCACCAATGTCATCACTTTGCATATTGCCACTAAATTGGCTTATACCATCTTGCCAGTGCCCTTTAGCACGTAACACATGCTTGCCTTTATCAACCACCAGCTCAGATATGGTGAGCTTATGACCATCGCCATAAAGCGATGCGCTGACTTTATCTAATTGATAGCTGGCCACTTTACAATCAGTACACTCAAATTCAATGGCCGGTATGTCACTCAACCAAGTGTAATCTTGAGGTGTTTCAGATGGCGGTAATTCGTCTGTTGTTGGGGTAAAATTAACGCGTAAATAATCACTGGCAATATGAATCGGACGACTTGATTTATCTCGCGGAATAAGTACTTGCGAGCGTAATTCTTTGGCGTTTAGCCGTAAGCTCATGTCACTTGGGGTCGGCGCTAAACGCATTTCAAAATCATTAAATGCAATATCACCAATGGTTAATTGCTGAATGTTACCCACCACTTCTTTTAATGGTGGTAGTACGCTCTGCTCAGCTGATTCTATTTGACTGATGGTGATGATCTGCTGGATCAAGCCAAGCCAAGGTAATAGATCTGTTTGCTCTAAATCAATTGCAACACTTAAGTCTTGCTGGTTTAAACCCAGATCATGCTCGCCTAAAATAAACTGTGCATTGGTTAGTTTGCCAACGTTATTCGCTAAGATGCCATTAAAATATAAGTTGTTATTAATATTAGCGGTGATCAAATTAGAAATATTATCACCTTGAATAACAGCCGTTAGCGGCCATACTTGATCGGCACTTTTAGTGTACGGTGCGGGCAGCTCACTACTGAGCCCTTCGAGTTGTGAGCTGACATTAGCGCGATAATCAAAGCCGTCCGTTAAAAAGTTTAGAGCAAGATTAATAGCCACTTCACTTTCACCATGCAAGTAACCTTTTAGTAAGTCTTGACCATGAGAAATTAACGTATCAGCATTTAACTGTGCTTTTATATCAACGTCAGCACGATAGTTTGGGCCAATATTTTTACCATTAAAGTTAACTTTCAGCGGCATTCCTAACCAACTTGCGTTAGCATTTTCTAAAGTGATCTGATCATCATTAAAATAGAGCTTACCTGTCACACCTTCAAGCTGAAGCCCAGGTTGTGCTAAATACACTGGCAGATCTTTTAAATTAACCATGCCTTTAGCTGTTACATCTAACTCATTTAAATCAACAAGTAGCTCAATATCAGCGCTGGCAGCGCCGTTACCTTGGATCACCTCAAATACATTTGCTAGTGGCTCAGCAATTGGCGTTGCTTTAAAAAACGGAAGTAATTTTTCCATCTCAGCACGTTTATTAATTTTTACGCTCAGTACATCTGCGTTCATTAGATCTGTAATACTGACATGCACGGCATCACCGACCGCTAAGTTAACAAGCCGCCCATGCTCAGAGTAAATATCCATACGCTGATTTTCAAAATGTAATTTTGCACTCGCTTGAGTTACTGCAGGCCAATCAGGGGCAAATTGATAATTGGCGTTATCTACCTGCGCTAATACTTCAAACTGTCCTGAATTATCGGCAAATGGAAAGCCCGTTAATGGCCCAGAAAACAGCACTTGTGTTTGAGTAAGTTCGCCACCTTTAATAGCCCCAGTTAAGTAATCAACTAAATTTTTAGTCATCACAGGGCGTGGGAAATAATGGCTGGCAACACTGGCATCTGGTGCAAATGCTTCTGCATATAAATCAAGCCGAGGCTGTTCGTCTAAGCTAAGCTTCATTTCGGCTGCAACAGTGACCTCATCATTATCAAGCCACATATTATCACTGCTGATCTGCCAACCTTGCTCACTATTGGCTAAATCAATTTGCATATTCAGTTGGTTATATTTGATTGGCTGGCTAAAAGTATCAGCGGTAAGTAACTCGCTATTTTCGCCAAACAGATTAATACGACCACGATCTTGATTTAACAAACCATCGACAAGTAAGCCCTGCACACCGGGCACACCTTGCTCTGCAAGCCAGCCCAATTGCTGGGCTTCAAACCATAATTGCCATTGCTGTGTTGATGTAAATTGCACATAAGCGCGCTTAACTTGACCACTGGGTTGACGACTTAACAGCGGCTCTAATTCAGCAAAATCACTTAACTGGGCTAACCTTGTAACCAAGTCAAAATCGAGTTCTTGCAACCAAATTTGTTGTTGCTTGTTATCCAGCTGTGCTTCAAATTGAAAGTCGGGCCAATGCTGTTGATCGTTTGAGAGCCGCACCCCTGAACTTTTTAACCGCCAACCTTGCTGCCAAGGGTAAAGGCGAAAACCCCCTTCACTTAAACTAAATTGATGACTTTTTGTATCTTGCTGCCAATTAATAAAGCTTGGCAACCATTTAACTGTGACATCTTTGATCAGGCCTTTTTCAATACTCAACCATGATTCTAAGTTAATGTCAGAATTGAGCTGCTCTTTACTGGCATTAATATACTGAGCCAGCCATTTCGACACATCAACATTATTTGCTTGCACATAAATATCACCCAGCATGGTTTCTAGCGTCGATCCGGTTAATGCCAAGCGAGCATCAAATGTACCCACTGAAATCCCGGGCAATGCTAAAGTACCACTAGCTAAGTGTTGTTCGTATTGATTTTGCCAAACGATGTCTTCAAGCATTACCCGACGCTCTTTACCATCTGCCAAGATAAAATTAAGACTACTATTTTCAACCGCAAAATGACCGGTTTTACCTAAGAATAAGCCTTCAATCAGCTCTTTTTGTTCAAACGATACCTCACTGCTGTTTGACTGCAACATAGTCGGCATATCAACATCAGCATGGAAACCGTTGATCACAAAGTAGTTAGATTTTAACTGTCGTGTTTTGATGGTTTCCCAGACGTTTAATTCAAGGCTAGCTTTAGCGATAGTCAGTGCGATGGGTGAGCTTTTATTATCTTCAAAGGTGATATCTTCCAAGACAATAGAAGGACCTTGGCCATGCCAGCTGGCAGAAATAGCCCCAATTGATAAATTAACCGCAAACTTATCATATAGGTAACTTTCAAGGTCACCTTTATAGTCATTGGCATACGGCAGGGTATATTTTAAAACCGAAACAACAACGGCAAGCAGTACCAGCGTTATGGCGAACACTTGCCATAACTTACGGATACAAAAAAAACAGACCGTCTTTGCTTTCATTACATCATAACCACATCAAACTGCTCTTGACTGTAGAGGCTTTCGGTTTGAATGCTCACTTGCTTACCAATAAATAACTCTAGTTCTGCAAGATTATGATACTCGTCGTTAAGTAATGCCTCACTTACCGCGGGAGCTGCATAAACCATAAATTTATCAGCCGCGTAAGCACGGTTTACTCGAACAATTTCACGTAGTATTTCATAGCATACGGTTTCAACGGTTTTTTGTGAACCGCGCCCAGAGCAGGCCGGACATACATCACATAAAATATGTTCAAGACTTTCTCGAGTACGTTTGCGGGTCATTTCCACTAAGCCTAATGCCGATAAACCATTAATATTTGATTTAACGCGATCTTTACCCAGCGCAGACTCAAGTGAATGCAATACCCTACGCTTATGCTCTTCGCTAACCATGTCAATAAAGTCGATAATGATAATACCGCCCAAGTTACGCAACCTAAGCTGACGGGCAATCGCAGAAGTAGCTTCTACGTTGGTGTTAAAAATAGTTTCTTCGAGATTTCGATGGCCAACAAAGGCACCGGTATTAACATCGACCGTGGTCATCGCTTCGGTTTGGTCGATAATTAAATAGCCACCTGACTTTAACGTCACTTTACGATGTAAGGCTTTTTGTATTTCACTTTCAACATCAAACAAATCAAAAATTGGTCGCTCGCCTGGGTAATACTCTAAAGCATCGGAAAGGATTGGTACAAACTCTGCGGTAAAGCTTTTTAGCTCTTCATAGGTTAGCTTTGAGTCAACCCGAATACGCTCCATGTCTTCCCCTACGTAATCTCGTAGAGTTCGAAATGCTAAGGTTAAATCTTCATGCAAAATACTTTCTTTGCTGGTTTTTTTACGTTTAGTGACGATTTTTTTCCATAGTTTTTTTAAAAACTCGGCATCGTGACGCAACTCAGCTTCGCTGGCACCTTCAGCTGCAGTACGAACTATAAAGCTGCCGTCTTCATCGCCATACTCACCTACAATGCTTTTCAATCGCGCGCGTTCTTCTTCGGTTTCTATACGCTGACTCACACCAACATGGGTGGCATCTGGCATAAATACTAAATAACGAGAAGGGATGGTGATGTCAGTTGTTAAACGTGCGCCTTTAGTACCCAGTGGATCTTTTACCACTTGCACCATAATGTATTGACCTTGGCGCACTAACTCGCGAATATCTTGTACTTTTTTAATTGGTTGCTCGTCAACACCTTCAACAATAGAGGCGCTATTTACAATATCAGACGCGTGTAAAAAAGCCGCTTTATCTAAACCAATATCAACAAACGCAGCTTGCATACCCGGTAACACTCGGCTTATTTTACCTAAATAAATATTACCGACGATACCTAAATTGCCAATACGTTCTAGTTGAATTTCTTGTAATACACCGTTTTCAATCAGGGCAACACGGCTTTCACTCGGGGTGACGTTGATCAGTAATTCTATACTCATGTTACCTACTTAGGAATTCGCTTAATAATTTTTCGCATTCATATAAAGGTAAGCCTACTACCGCAAAATAGCTACCGGAAATATTAGTAACAAAGCGCCCACCGAGTCCTTGTATACCATAGCCACCGGCTTTGTCTTGTGGTTCACCAGTTTGCCAATATGCTGCTAATTCTTGTTCTGAGAGTGTTTTAAAACTCACTTGCGTGGTTACTACACAACTCATGACCTTGTGTTCAGTAGCAAATGCAATTGCCGTTAACACTTGATGACTGCGCCCAGATAAACGTTTTAGGGTTGCCATAAAGTCAGTTTTATCACGGGGTTTACCTAGTGACTGATTATCTATGACCACTACGGTATCACTGCCGAGTACGGGGCGATCTGTATACCCCATAGCAACACCGGTTTGAGCTTTTAGACGCGCTAAACGCTCAACAAGTTCAAGGGGAGTTTCGTCTGCTAGCTGGCTTTCATCAGCATCAACACTAAATTGTGAAAATTCGATACCAAGTTGAGTTAGTAATTCTTTGCGCCGAGGAGAAGCTGACGCTAAATAAATGGCAGTTTGCATTACCTGATCCTGAAATGACGGCGATATTTACGTAGCAATAAGAAAATCCAAGGCCAACTTAACATGCCAGTCACGACCGGCCATAAATACTGCGGGTTGAAATAAACATCCATTAAAAAGTGATTAAGCCAAAATTGCATTAAGTGATATAGGGTTAAAAATAAGCCCACGAGTATCGCTTGCTGCCAAATTGAAAAATTACGAATTTTTTGAAAGTTACTTGCGGTTACAAAAATACAAATTGAGTAAGTGAGTGAATTAATTCCCAGCGGTGACCCTGTGGCTAAATCAATCAGCAAGCCAACTACCCAAGCCGTACCAATATTTAATCGATGTGGAACAGCTAAAGACCAGTACATTAATACTAATAACACCCAGTCAGGGCGAAAGGGTTCAAACGAAAAAGGCAATGGCATCAAAGCCATGATCAACGCAAAGAAAATACTCACGGTGATCAATAAGAAGTAACGACTATTCATTGCTGATAGTTTCCTGCTGATTACGCCATAAGATCACTAATAAGCGAATACGATCTAACTGAGCTATAGGCTCGGCGTATACTTGAGCAAACGGGCGGCCCTCATCGCGATTAATTTCAGTTACCACAGCAACCGGGTAGCCCTCAGGAAAAGTGCCTCCAAGTCCTGATGTCACTAGCACATCACCAATCCGTACATCTAAACTATGGGGTACATGGGAGAGTTTAACTAAATTAATTTTACCAATCCCTTCAACCACGGTACGCACATCATTACGTAAAATACGTACTGGTGTGGCATGGGTTGTGTCGGTCATCAGTAACACCCGAGACGTCGTTGAGCCTACTTTGGTAAGTTGTCCGACGACCCCCATCTCATCAATCACCGCTTGGCCTTCACTGATGCCATCTATCGTGCCACGATTGATCACCACTTGATGGCTATAAGGATTTGAATGAACAGAGAGAACTTGAGCAATAATTTTACGATTTGACTGCTTAGCAGAAGAACCAAGTAACGCGCGTAGCTTTTGATTTTCTTTGTTTAAGAATTGATATTGCTGAAGCTGTTCGCTTTGCAGTAATTGTTTTTTCTTGAGGGCTTCGTTTTCAGTTAATAATTGATCGCGCGTGTGTAAGCTTTTAGCCCCGAGGCTAAATACTTCATAAGGTAAATTGGCTAAATACAATAACGGACTAACTAAGGTGTTTAAACTAGTGCGTACTGTGGTGCCACCTTGCGTATAACGATCGCCTACGATCAACACGATACTCAAAAGCACTGCGACAAAAAGTCGCAGCTGCAAAGAAATGGCACGCCCGAACATTAACTTCATTAGTCGTAACTAAATACATCACCACCATGCATATCAATCATCTCAAGTGCCTTACCGCCGCCACGCGCAACGCACGTTAATGGATCATCAGCAACCACAACAGGAATGCCGGTCTCTTCCATTAATAAACGGTCTAAATCTTTAAGTAATGCACCACCACCTGTTAATACCATGCCTTTGGCTGATATATCTGACGCCAGCTCTGGTGGCGATTGCTCAAGGGCAACCATTACCGCACTAACAATCCCCATTAATGGCTCTTGCAAGGCTTCTAATATTTCATGTGAATTAAGCGTAAATGAACGCGGAACACCTTCGGCAAGGTTACGGCCACGTACTTCAATCTCAATTGGCTCATCTGTTTTAAACGCAGAACCAATTTGATGTTTAATGTTTTCAGCCGTTGCTTCACCAATTAAACTACCAAAATTACGACGTACATAGTTGATAATTGCTTCATCAAACTTATCCCCACCAATACGTACAGATGATGAGTACACCACGCCGTTTAGTGAAATAATTGCAACTTCAGTGGTACCACCACCGATATCTACAACCATTGAACCTGTTGCTTCTGATACCGGTAAACCTGCACCGATTGCCGCAGCCATTGGCTCTTCAATTAAATAAACTTCACGCGCACCTGCGCCCATAGCCGATTCACGAATTGCGCGTTTTTCTACTTGCGTAGCACCGCACGGTACGCAAATAAGCACACGCGGACTTGGACGTAAAAAGTTATTGTTATGCACTTGTTTAATAAAGTGTTGTAACATTTTTTCAGTTACATAAAAATCAGCAATTACACCGTCTTTCATTGGCCGAATGGCTTTGATATTACCAGGCGTTCGACCAAGCATTTGCTTTGCTTCAGTCCCTACTGAGGCTACACTTTTAGGTCCACCAGCGCGTTCTTGACGGATCGCAACTACTGATGGTTCATTAAGGACAATGCCTTCGTCTTTAACATAAATAAGGGTGTTGGCTGTACCCAAGTCGATCGATAGATCGTTTGAAAAAATACCACGGAGCTTTTTAAACATGAGGCTGGATGACCTTTGAAAAATATTCTTATATTAGCTTATGCAACTTTACCATGCTGAATCAGTTCGGCAATAAAAGTGCAGCTACCTTTGTTAATTGGGTAAAAAAGGAAGCTATGCTTCCTTTTTAAATTAATTTTATCGTTCGCGTACTAGACGAAAACCAATATAGTTTGCACGAAAATCTGGCGCTAAAATCAAACGAGTTGAAGCACGAGCTAAGCTAGGCGCGAAATTCCACGCACCACCACGGACAGTAACATCCGCTTGTTCAGCTGACTTATGAGTCCATTCCCATACATTTCCTACTGTGTCGTAGAGACCAAACGCATTAGGTGCAAACGAGCCTGTTGGCGATGCACTTTTATTTGACCACTCACTACCACACCAACCACAATTGGCTAAATTTTTACCTATCTCATTCCCCCACGGGTATTCAGTTTTAGTACCAGCGCGTGCTGCATACTCCCACTCAACCTCATTAGGTAAACGATATTGTTGACCTGTTTGACCAGACAACCAATCAGCGTATGCTTTCGCATCGTTGTAGGTTAAGCACACTGCTGGAAAATCACTGCCTTGCTCAAAACCTGGATTACGCCAATTTAAATTTGCTTCCCAGACCGGTTCGCCATTTAAATAATAAGCACAGCCACGATTACGCTCAGCTTCAGTTTTATAGTTAGTGTTGCTGACGAACTTTTGATAAGCCCCGACTGTCACTTCTTTATTTTGCATCGCAAATGAGTTTGCAATGGTTTTTTCAACAACTGGACGCTCATTTGCAAGTCCATTGCCATTGATATCACCCATTTCAAACTTACCTGCGGGAATAACTACCACGTCAGCGGCAGCATTGCCTATAGCTGCACTAGTTACTGATGTCGTATTACGTTGCTCGCTGGTGTATGTCGGTGCAGCAATCGACTCAGGCTTTTTTACCAACTTAGCATGAATCGTCTGCGGCTTTCGTAAATCAACACGCACGCGATAAGGTTTATAACCCTGCTTGCGAACTTCAACATCATGAATACCACTTGGTAAAGTCGTTGCTAAACGTGTTGAACCAAAACTTACGCCATCAATAAACACTTCGTCGTCGTATACGTTTGAACGCAGTGTAAATTCAATCATTTTATTACTATCAACGACTTGTGTATTAACCGTTGGCATTGGTTTGACTGAATAATCACGTATTGGTTGTTCACTCAAGCGTGACACCGAAACGTTGGCATTATCCTGACCATCACTGAATGTTAACTGACTATCAGTAAAAGTAGTGTCATACCGAGTTTGATAGGTTGCCGTTAGCGGCGTGCCGTACTCTGAACAATAGCGATTATCAACACTCAATAAATTACATAAGCGGCTGCTATTCACATCACCGCGCATAGTGACGCTTAAGTTAACGTTATAATTGCCTTGACCGCTAAAAGCACTATTAACTACATGGCTACTTAAAACCTGTACTTGTGCACCAGCCATATTACGTTTGGGTTCAACTAGGCGCTCTTCAGTTAAGTTAGCAAAAATTTGGTCTACAAAACGCTTGGTTGCTTTTTGTAAGCCCATTTGCTGGCCTCGTTGCTCACAGGCTGCCAATGTTTCTGTTCGTTTACAGTTGATAGTGTGATTAACTTCTAGCGTCCCTTCGCGGGTAAACTCATTGCGTAAGCGCTCAACTCGGGCTGTTGTTAATTGTTCTTTTAAGCTTTCGAGTGTATTTAACTGAGTATGTTTTGCTACGCGAATTTGTTCAATGTCTTTGCGGTGGGATGCAATTGCCGCCAACTGCATCGCGATATCGTCTTTATTTTGCTTATGATCAACCACAGCTTGCTGATATCGCGCCTGTGCAGCACTTATATCAATAGTGGGATCATCAATTAAACGACGATACATTTCATTCATGGCATCAAGTGCTTGATTTTTTTCTTTGTCCAGCTCAGTCGAACGAGTGCGTAATAAATCAAGTTGACTTTGTAACTGACTTTCTTCTTTTAAATGTTTTTCAAGTATCTGTGTAGCGTTATCGTATTCAGCTTGTTTAATACTGATCTCAGATTCAATTCCAGTAACTGTGGCTGTATCTTGTGCAAATGCACTCGATGCAAACAAACTAGCTGAAATTAACAGAGATAAAGGAGCAATTCGCATATATTCCATTCCCAAAAAGCGGCAATTATTTGGTCATTATTTATTTTTTATAATTAAACTCTTATGCTATGTACTTGCAAGGCAAAACACAAGCTTTGTTCAAAAATTATCTGAGTTTACAACTATTACCGTACTTCATGCCAGTAAATTACCATCACATAGTATGAAAATAGCCCCTTTTCTTGTTCATGGCTAATTTGTTAAACTTATGGCCCATTTATTTTAAGTTGCAACTGTGAATTTAATCCCTGAGTCTCCACTGCAAAAAATCACTTGTTCGATGCTGAGTGAACAAAGAATATCTTTATCGATAAAACGTGACGATCTTCTGCATCCGTTAATAAGCGGCAATAAATGGCGAAAATTAAAATATAACTTAACTGCAATGAAAACAGAGGGTAAAACAGAATTAGTTACTTTTGGCGGTGCTTTTTCAAATCATATTCATGCCTGTGCTGCTGCAGGAAAGCAATTCAACTTAAAAACCCACGGCATTATTCGCGGCCCTGAACTTGATCGACACAACCCCACCTTACAGTTTGCTAAGCAATGCGGTATGCAGCTTCACCCTGTAACACGTATAGAATACCGAGAGCGAAATACTCCAGATTACCTAGCTCAGTTACAAGCATATTTCCCCAATGCATATATATTACCGGAAGGTGGCACTAATAAAGCCGCCTTGCTAGGTTGTAGAGAACTCGCTCAATCATTACCTCACACTGATTATGTTTTATGCCCAACCGGTAGTGGCGGCACATTAGCAGGACTGATTGAAGGCTGCGATAAGACCACTCAGGTTTTAGGGGTTGCGGTATTAAAGCAAGCAGATTATCTAGTGGATGAAATCAAATCTCTTAGTGCAATAGCTACGCAGCAGCAAAACTGGCAATTACTCACCGCGTTTCATGATGGTGGCTATGGTAAATTTAGCCCTAAACTTTGGCAGTTTTGCCAAATGATGCAAACCCAACATAAATTACCACTTGAGCCTATTTATTCAGGAAAAATGATGTATGCATTATGGCAATTAATCGCACAAGGCTACTTTCCAGCAGGTAGCAGGATCGTTGCGATTCATACCGGCGGTTTGCAAGGCTTAGATGGACTGCGTTACCGCCAGTTAATAGATTAATTAACCATTACATTAGTAAACTCTTGCAAAGGCTCCGTAAAATAAAATCCTTGCGCGCCAATGACGCCCTGTTTTTTAAGCATATTGAGCTCTTGCTGCGTCTCAACACCAACACCGTATACGGGTAAGTTCACTCGCTCTGCACTGGCTACAATTTGGCGCACCACTTTTTGCTGCGTTACATTTTTATCAATGTCGTGGATTAAATCATAGCTAAGCTTGAGTCCTTTGATCCCTTTGTAAGGCGCTAATAAAGCGATTTTATCGTGCGATGAAACATTATCAATTGATACTGAGCTCCCCACTGATTTAATTGTACTAAAAGCAAAATTCAATCGCTGTTGATGTTGATAAAAATCCACCTCCGATATCTCAAACTGTAGTTTATCAGCGCCTTTTACATTTTTCATCCTCTGCCCAAACCAGCGCCAATAGTCATTAGAAAACCAATTAAATGCGTGTAAGTTAATACTCACAGTTAACGCACTTGTTTCACTTTCTAATAACTTAACAACTTGATCCAATACTGTTTTATCCAATAAAACAATCGCTGAATCATTTTTTAGTTGAGGAATAAATTGCTTAGCAGAAAGCATCCCTAAAGACTTATGACGAACCCGGATCAAAGCTTCATGCTGTAAAATATCACCACTGGCGAACTCAAATAGCGGCTGAAAAAACAACATAAATTTCTTTTTGCTAATGTAATCAGCTAAGTTCTCATCGCTATTTGCCAGCACCGTTGAACGCGTATGGTTAAACGGTACCCGATGAGTATGCTGCCATGGACTTTGTTTTGCTAATGCGAGTGCTGATTTAGTTAACTGATAAACCACAGTTTGATCGGCACCATCGCGGTAATTACATACGCCTATTTTAATTTCTTTACGAGACAAATCACCGCGATAAAGCAAAGAAGCCTGATAAATAATTTGATGCAAGCGCTTAGTGTAAGCATCGATATCAGGTTGAGGTATATTCTCCAAGGTAATTGCCAGACCTCCTGAAGATAACAACTTAACTGATACCCGAGATAACTCTTTAAAACCTTTGATTACAATAAGTTTAAAGTGGCTTTCTAAATCAACGTTATCTGGAAATGGCCGTGTCCAATAAAGTAAAGCAAAAAGGTGGTTATGATTATTTTGGATACCGTACATTGCGGTAATTGCAACATCGTCTGCGGAACTTAATTTACGCTTGGCTGTAAGTACTTTTGTACTATTAATTGCAATATCATTTAGTGCTAATTTAACCACATCTTTAGGCGCTTGTTGGCTGCTTGATACTTTACTACCAGTTAATAATGCAATTGAATCTACGCCATCGCGCTGTTTAAATAGCAGACGCCACCAGCGATAACTCCAAATAGCAGCGCCAATCATCACTAGATTTAATAAAATAAATAGCGGACTTTCTACAACCCAAAAAGGCAAATGATAAAGCTTTAAACTAACTGTTTTATATTTAAAGATATCACTATCTTGGGTCATAAAAGCAGAAAAGTGAAACGACTCATGGGCTGATTCAAGCATAAAACCATGACTTTGAGCAAGTGCGGCAATGATCTCTTTATCTGCAATTGGCTTTAGTTTGAGGCTATAGACTTGCTTAGCTAATTGACTCCCAGTGATGTGTACTTTTTGATGCAATATCTCCCCTAACAAGAGATTAAATACTGTTAGTAAAAGCATAAAAGCAATCACATAAATACTTAGCATCCGTACTTGTGCATTTTTAAATTGAGTCACCATGGCTGTTACGCTATTTGTATGAATAGCTAAAGTGTTGTTCAAGATCCTTATAAACACAAGACTACAGCATGATTAAAGATGGTTTTAAATGCTATAAATATAGTAACAAAGCCAAAACTGACGCTTTTTTAGAGACCTAGGACAGTACACGTTCTAAATAAAAATAACTCTCACTCCATAGCATTTGATAGCTGTTAACTAAAAAAACTCCAACATAAAAGAAAAATAGCGGTCAGCTCCCTCTATTCACCAGCTCTTACTATTTTGTAATATTCAGACTACAGCACACTATAAAAACAAAAAAGCCGCTTAAAAGCGGCTTTTCAGGGTATTTTTAAACATTTTCATTTTTGTCTTGAATTAGAACGGGATATCGTCATCAAAATCGATAGGTGGTTCCATTGGATTTGATGCGCCGCCTTGCGGAGCACTTTGTGGCTTAGGTGCAAAACCACCTTGCGCTTGTCCACCACCTTGTGGAGCATAGCCGCCACCTTGGTATTGATTACTTTGCTGTGGTGCTGCCGCTGATTGCTGACGAGCTGCTGGCGCTTGTTGTGGCGCTGGTGCATACCCACCGCTTTGCTGTGGTGCACTTTGCTGCTGAGCATACCCACCACCTTGTTGTGGTGCGCTTTGCTGCGGTGCGCTCTGTTGTTGGCCGTAACCACCTTGAGATTGACCACCGTGGCTTTGCTGTTGGCCACCTTGGTAACCGCCACTTTGTTGGTCGCCACCACGGGCACCTAACATTTGCATTTGACCAGTGAAACCATCCACTACGATTTCAGTGGTGAATTTCTCTTGGCCTTGTTGGTCAGTCCATTTACGGGTTTGAAGTTTGCCTTCAACGTAAATTTGTGAACCTTTACGGCAATATTCACCAACAATTTCAGCTAACTTGCCAAAAAACACAACACGGTGCCATTCTGTTTTATCAACCATTTGACCGGTGTTTTTGTCTTTATAGCTATCTGACGTAGCTAGAGTAATATTCGCTACACCATTGCCGTTAGGCATATAACGTACTTCTGGATCTTGACCTAAATTACCAACCAAGATTACTTTGTTCACACCGCGTGCCATGGACCTTTCTCCTATAAACGTTATATTAAACCAGCCACTTTGCGGGCTTGGTCTAGGTCAAATTCTTTATCATCAATCTTTAAATAACTGCGATTTTCATCACAGACTACTGTTGCTTCAATTACGCCTGGTAAAGCAACTAAACGAGAAGCAAGGGTTTGCGCTTGCTGCTCGTTACTTAATTCTGTCATTAAGCTTATCATTTTACTGCGTGGCGGGACTTGCATATTCCACGCAAGGATAAGCCATATTACCCCAACAACTGCGGCTGCGGCAAACACTGCTTGCGGCGTTGTTGATTGCGCAACGTAACCGCCTAAAATACCACCTAAAAATGCACCAAAAAATTGTCCTGACGAAAACACTCCCATCGCCGAGCCTTTTTGGCTAGCAGGTGCTAAGCGCGATACTAATGCCGGCATTGTCGCTTCTAAAAAGTTAAAGGCAACAAAATACGCCAGCATACACATCGCCATGCCGATGATTGAGTCAACACCAATTGCCATTGCCAACATACTTAGAGCGAGCACTGCGATAGAGCCAACAAATGCCTGTTTCTCTTTTTCTTTGCGGATCGCAATGATCATCACTGGCGCCATTAATAAAAATGCCAGTAATAAAACGGGAATATATACTTGCCAATGCGCTTGTGCTGCTAAACCTTTGGCAATTAACTGCCCTGGTAAGGCGACAAAAATCGTCGTCAAGGTCAAATGTAATAGCATCACCCCTAAATCTAAACGCGCTAATTGCGGGTGCTTAATGAGTTTTTTAATATCGCTAACGCTTGCTAAGGTATCGCCTTTGGGGGCTTTACTAACCGCTTTGGGGACCAGAAACAACACAATAAAAATACCCGCAACAGCCAAAATAGCAGTTAACCAGAACACTCCAGCAAGACCCCACGCTGCGGCAACCATTGGACCAAGTAACATAGCAATAGCAAAGCTCATGCCTATGCTCATACCAATCACGGCCATCACTTTTGGTCGTTGCTCATCGCGGCTCAAATCAGAAGCAAAAGCTAATAACGAGCTGGCAATTGCGCCCATCCCTTGTAATGCTCGCCCTAACGTGACCATTTGCATTGAATCAGCCGTGGCAGCAATCACCGAACCGATGGCAAAAACAGTTAAACCGCCAACAATGACTTTTTTACGGCCAATTTTATCCGATAACCACCCCATGGGAATTTGTAACACAGCTTGTGTTAAACCATAGGCGCCAATCGCAAAACCAATCCATATCGGTGAAAATCCTGATAATTCTTGCCCATAAATCGCCAATACTGGCATCAACATAAATAGGCCAAGCATACGAAATGCAAACACACTCGCTAAGGAAACTGCGGCGCGTTTTTCTCGTGAATTGAGTGAAGAAGCTGTCATGATTCGCGTGTTCTTGCTGTCTATTAAAATTTGAGCAGGGATTCTACCACAAGCTTACAGAGAAATAATCGTCCCAATGCGATGATTTTTCATTGATCAAGGATTAATCTTCGCACGTATTATGAGATACTCAGTAAATCAATTTGGTAATGAAACGAGATAGCATGGAAAACATTGAAGTCCGAGGCGCCCGCACGCACAATTTAAAAGACATCAGCCTAACCATTCCCCGTGATAAATTAATTGTTATCACCGGCCTATCTGGTTCGGGTAAATCGTCTTTAGCATTTGATACCTTATATGCAGAAGGGCAGCGTCGGTATGTAGAATCTTTATCGGCCTATGCCAGACAATTTTTATCTTTAATGGAAAAACCGGATGTTGATCATATTGAAGGGTTGTCGCCGGCAATTTCAATTGAACAAAAATCAACGTCACATAATCCCCGTTCCACCGTTGGCACCATTACCGAAATATATGATTACCTGCGCTTAATGTTTGCCCGTGTTGGTGAACCGCGTTGCCCTACTCACGATTTGCCACTCGCTGCACAAACTGTTAGCCAAATGGTCGACACTGTGCTGGCGTTCCCAGAGGGCAGCAAGCTGATGTTGCTAGCCCCTGTTGTGAAAGAGCGCAAAGGTGAGCACGTTAAGTTGTTAGAGCAACTAGCCAGCCAAGGTTATATTCGCGCCCGTATTGACGGGGAAGTATGCGACCTTTCTGATCCACCGACTTTAGAACTACATAAAAAACACACTATTGAAGTCGTGGTCGATCGTTTTAAAGTGAAAGATGGCTTACAACAGCGTTTAGCAGAATCGTTTGAAACCGCGTTAGAGCTGTCAGCCGGTGTAGCAACTATTGCATCGATGGATGACGCAAACGCCGAAGAGCTGCTGCTCTCCGCCAACTTCGCTTGCCCAACATGTGGCTACGCCATGACCGAACTTGAACCTCGGTTATTCTCATTTAATAATCCGGCAGGCGCATGCCAAAGTTGTGATGGTTTAGGGGTTCGTCAGTATTTCGACCCAAATCGAGTGATTCAAAACCCAGAGCTTAGTTTATCTGGCGGTGCCATAAAAGGCTGGGATAAACGCAGTTTTTACTATTTCCAGATGCTACAAGCCGTTGCTGAGCACTATAAATTTGATTTAGAAATGCCATTTCAGGAACTATCTAAAGATGCTAAAAAAATCATTTTAGACGGTTCTGGCGATACAAAAATTGCTTTTAACTACCGCAACGACCGTGGCGATCTGATCACTCGTAACCATGAGTTTGAAGGCGTGTTAAATAACATGAACCGCCGCTATCGTGAAACAGAATCAAATTCCGTGCGCGAAGAGCTGGCTAAATATCAAACCAGCCAAGCTTGCCCAAGTTGTAAAGGGTCGCGCCTTCGCCAAGAAGCGCGCAGTGTATTTATCGGTCAGACTAACTTACCCGCTATTACCAGTATGAGTATTGGTGAAGCGATGAGCTTTTTTGAGCAACTAAGCTTAACGGGCCAAAAAGGCCAGATAGCTGAGAAAATCTTAAAAGAAATTCGCGACCGTTTATCGTTTTTGATCAACGTAGGGCTAAATTATCTCTCTTTAGAGCGCAGTGCTGATACTTTATCTGGCGGTGAGGCTCAACGTATTCGCTTAGCCAGCCAAATTGG
Source organism: Pseudoalteromonas sp. SG44-17 (assembly GCF_014164235.1). NCBI lineage: Bacteria > Pseudomonadati > Pseudomonadota > Gammaproteobacteria > Alteromonadales > Pseudoalteromonadaceae > Pseudoalteromonas > Pseudoalteromonas sp. SG44-17. Next base: position 33,488 of record NZ_JACJEV010000011.1, read on the forward strand.
CGCAGGCTTAGTAGGCGTAATGTATGTACTTGATGAACCATCGATTGGTTTGCATCAACGTGATAATGACCGTTTACTGCAAACGCTGATCCATCTACGCGACTTAGGTAATACCGTGATTGTGGTAGAGCATGACGAAGATGCCATACGTGCCGCCGATCATATTATTGATATTGGTCCTGGAGCTGGCGTGCATGGCGGCTATATCATTGCCCAAGGTACTCGCGATGACATTTTAGCTAGCGAAGAGTCAGTAACAGGGCAATTTTTATCTGGCCGACGCAAAATTGAAGTTCCCAAAGAGCGTCATAAAATCAACGATAAGTGGTTAGAGCTGTTTGGCGCTAGCGGTAATAACTTAAAAAATGTCGATTTAAAAATACCTTTTGGTTTAATGACCTGTATTACTGGCGTATCAGGCTCTGGTAAGTCAACACTTATCAACGACACCTTATTTAAACTTGCTCATACCGAACTAAACGGAGCAACCACCGCCGAAGCCGCACCGTACAAATCAATTAGTGGCCTTGAGCATTTTGATAAAGTTATCGACATTGACCAAAGCCCGATTGGCCGTACCCCACGCTCAAACCCAGCCACATATACCGGTATTTTTACTGGCATTCGTGAACTGTTTGTGGGCACGCAAGAATCTCGCTCTCGTGGTTACAAAGTCGGTCGCTTTAGCTTTAATGTAAAAGGTGGCCGCTGTGAAGCTTGCCAAGGCGATGGCGTGATCAAAGTCGAAATGCACTTTTTACCTGATGTATATGTGCCATGTGATGTCTGTAAAGGGCAACGTTATAACCGTGAAACGTTAGAAGTGCAGTATAAAGGCAAAAACATCCATCAAGTATTAGAAATGACGGTGGAAGACGCACACGACTATTTTGATAAAATACCCGCCATTGCGCGTAAACTAAAAACCTTAATGGATGTGGGCTTGTCTTATATTCGCTTAGGCCAAGCCGCGACAACGCTCTCTGGTGGTGAAGCTCAACGGGTTAAACTCGCCCGCGAGTTATCTAAACGTGACACAGGTAAAACCTTATACATTTTAGATGAACCAACCACAGGCTTGCACTTTGCTGATATTGAACAATTATTAGTAGTACTGCATCGCCTGCGTGACCACGGTAATACGATTGTGGTTATTGAGCATAATCTTGATGTAATAAAAACAGCCGATTGGATCATTGATCTAGGTCCCGAAGGTGGTGCTGGCGGCGGTGAGATCCTCATTGCAGGCACGCCGGATGAAGTAGCCGAATGTGAGCGTTCACATACTGGCCATTATTTAAAACCCCTATTATCAAAATAGGGTTTTCGCTTTATGTACTAAGGTTGGCCGGTGTTAAGATACATAAAAATTGCCAGATGGCGTGCAAACAAACAGCTGAGGCAACAACAGCAAAATTTGCAACCTCATAAACTGCGCTTTTATGAGCAAGGTAAAGCTATTTGGTTTAATCTTAACACCGGGCAAAAGCTCTACTTATTGGCGTTAATCTGCCTAATCATCTTTCAAAGTGGTTGGCTATGCGCCAGTATCACTATCGTAGCGCTTACTATTGAGTTTTGGCCAAAGTTCAATAAGCTCTGGCATTCACTTGCTGGCAAAGCACTTATACTTATTTTCTATGCCAGTATCGCCAACTTTGTACTGGCCAATGCCAGTGGCATTGTAAATAATGTAACTCATGTTTCAGCAACACATTTTAATTACACCCACAATTTTGCCACGCTACTTTATTTACCACCCTGGGCGTTGGGCATCTCTCTATCGACATTACTATTATTACAATTGATATTGCCGTTCTATATTTTTATGCTCTTAATCATCAAACCGTTTGGTTCACAGCGGGTAAAGTTTATTAGCCAAAGCTATTCACCTTTACTTACAGCTTCTATACGGTTTTTTTTATCAACGATTGTAATAATCAATCTAATGTCTTTTGTTGATGACAAAGATACCGGTGCCGTTTTTGATGACATAGTAAGCAACTTCGTCAGCAGCAAGCAGCTCTCAAGTCGAGCACTAACAGAGCAACAAGAAGTTGAAGTTGTAGAAGAGCTCAGCCAAAAAATACATGGGCAACTACCAAGTGAAAATATTACCCAAACACCTCCCACACTGCCAGTAACTCCGACGGAAGAAGATGAAACCACTCAATCCGTACGATTATTCTTTAACACAAAAGGTTACTTTGAACGCAGCAAACGGTTAATTGCTATGTTTGCTTACACCTACGAAGCAGACCAATACTCCCGTTGCAAAAAATCTGACGACAGTAAAGCGATTGAGATTAACGACTACGAAATTGTTGAAATTGCACCAGATAACAGCAAACCTTACGGTTACAGCTTTACGGTAAAAGCCTGCCAATCGCCGGGCATTAAAGCGCCATAGCGGGCTACGGAAAATACTAAAACCAGCGAATTAAAGTAAAACCTGTTTTTAAATTATGCACGCCATTAATAAAAGGTTGAGTTGCTCATTAGATGTTCACGGCATAACTCAGGGATCGCCATAACGCTTTCGGCTTGCTTCAAAATAGTGAGGCTCTGACTGTCTGTAAAATATGCTTTCCCATAATTTTATCCTTTATTTACAATAAGATAAAATTCTACGTTTGGCTTCTATTATTTTTCGGTGGAATTACACTTGCTTATATACTTACTTAATTATTGGCGAGCAATAATTACTTAAGACTTACTGGTAAAGCGCATCAATAACTTAACGGGTCTTATTCTCGCTCAATACTGCCAGCTTTAACAACAATAGCGGTGTTCAATAAATTGCCAAGGTCCGATTTGATAATTCATATTGGATTCTGGACTTTTAATATTCTTAAACCCTAACACCGTCAAGAGTTTCAATATAACGTTACCTTTAAATCTTATATATGAATATAAGATTTAAAGGTAACGACATGTTTTATAATATTAAAAATACTCAGAATGTTATTTATAAATCCCTTATAAGTAGATAAGCGACTTACAAAAAATTTAGAGCTATTCTTTTCACCGTCAACAGTAAACCAGCCAGTTAAACATATTAGCAGACGTTCACTTGCTGACTCACTTTACAATTAAAAAGGGTTTTATTATGAAAAAATTAATCAAAAAAGCATTACCTGTAATTCTGATCATAGCAACATTCTGTTCATCTTCAGCCATGGCTGCTGGTAACCCTGAACTTATTATGCAACAGTTAAGCAGCGTCCATATTTCTAAAGTCGTGATGCAAAATCCACAGCAAAAAGAGCTTCGGTTTGAAAACTCACTAAACACTAAGCTAAACGTAAAGCTAGAAAAATCAATGCGAGAAATTCAAAAACAGATTGACAATAAATTAACGGATCAATTAGATAAAAAGTAACGCCTTTAGTTATTTGCTGCGCCCGAAATATAACGGCGCAGCCAGAATTCAACACCACGGACAAAAACGCTCACCTGACACTAACCGGTTGTGGGTACTAAATCGATAAGGTTTTCTTGCGTGAATCATAAAAAACATCCTTTATATTATTGAATATAGAGTAATAGTGGTTGATGCTATGATTCTTGCCCGCTCCATTGTTAGTTGTTTTGCAGATAATGTTTTACTTTTTTTGCATAGTTATCTTAACTACTCATTCCAACTAATTTGCATTATTTGCATGTCTTTGTATTTTGAGCCCGTAAATAAAATTTCGTCATCACCGCTTATAAAAAAAGCAATTGGTCGAAAGTCCATATGCATATCTTGTATGGTGTTATCTTGTAAGTTAAGTCGAGCAACTCTTGAAATCGCATCTGAATAATATAAATAGTTACCCCGAATAGCATAGCCAATCGCTTTACTAGCATCTTTAGATAACTCCCAACTTTGCCTATCAGATAGTCGAATTAACTTATTATTGGTAATTACGTAACTACTACCATCGCTATCTGAAATTAGTTTATTGGGTTTAATATCGTCTAATAATGTGGTGTCGCGAGTTAATAAATTAAGTTTGGCAAGTATATTTTTTGAATCACCTTGTTCAATATAAAGGATACCTTCATTATTTTTTGACCATACATAGCTTACTATTTTACGCCCTTTAAACTCTGCTATTGAGTAGAGCTTTTCAGCTATAACATCATAAAATGCAATGCTTTTATTTATTCTCAACAAAATACGCTGCTGATTAGGAGATACACTCAATCCTCCCATTGCAAACGTAGATGAGCCATCGTGGGTAAAATGACTAAGCTGCTTTATCAGTCCATTTTGAGATAGCCATAACTGACTACTACCAGAGCGTTCTGATACAAAAACCTGTGCAGGCCCCTCTTTGTTAACGACTTCAACAATGTTGTAATCATCTTTTTCACTTTTATAGAGTGCTTCATATTTAGGAGTATCACTAAATAAACCGGTAACTTTGGTTAATGAGTAAGTTTGCGTTTTATTTGCAGAATAAAATAGGCTATTAGCTGATTGAACCGCTATGTAATAGGGCGATATTTCAGGCGTAACTTGCACTGTATTTTTAAGAATACTCTTTTCATCAAATAAAACGGTTGTGAGCTGTGATCCTTCAGAAACAATCACGCCTTTATCATTTAAAAGCCAGTCAAAAGCAAAGCTAATGGTATTTTTCTGTGCTTGAAATAAACGCTTAGTCTCACGAGTTTCAAAGTTATAAGTAAATACAGAGAATGGCTGACCTTTTTGATTGAGTATATACGCTAACTTATTACCAGAATGAGATAAACGAGGCATGCTGATGCCATACATTATACCTGGCGGTGGGATGATAATTGACTCCTTTTGCGATTCTAAGTCAAATTGATATAAACCAGACCCATCTTGTTCATTCTTATACTCGGTGTAATAAATATGTTCCCCATTTTCGTCTACTTGTGCATAGCCAGTGTATCTAAGATCGCATTTTTTAATTAACTTTGTTTCCCCAACAATCGGAAATTCACTCAGATCAACTAATACCATTTCACAAAGCTGTTGCTTTAGGTTTGTAGCCTGTAATAACACATAAGGCTGGTTTAACTGCCACGATAAAACGGACACCTGAAAACCAGGATAAGTGAGTTCAACCTCTCTTTGATCGGAAAGACGCTTAACAAATGCATGATTAATATCTGTTTCTGGCTCAATATTGGTATAGGCTAAATATTTCCGATCTGAGGATAGTTCGGGGTGTACTTCACTTCCTAAGTTCCACGTACTTGCTACCTTTTTTATCGTTACCTGTTTAATAGACTCTCCCTCTGGCTTGCTAATAAATACTAAACTGAACCATGCTAAAAAGCACAAGCAAACAATACCGGCTAAAGCAAAAATAAGGGGCTTTTGAGTGCTCTTTTTTTGAATAGCTTGATTGGGCTTTATCGTCGAAATATCATCACCTTTTTCAACAGCAACCGATATGATACTTGCAGGTTGTTGAGTTTTATCAAGTTCAAGCTCTTGTGTTAAACGCTCAGGTATAACCGTTAAACTGTAACCTTTACGATAATGTGTTTTTAAAAGAGGAGCTTTTTCAATCGGATGCGCTAGCTGCTTTCTCAGCTCTGAGATAGCACGGTTAATTGCATTATCATCTACAAATTTTTGCTGCCATACACTCTCTATGAGCTCTTGACGAGATACGATTTGTTGAGGCTTATTTATAAAATGAAGTACTAACTTTACTAATAGAGGATCTAACTCCCTTTCTATACTATTTGAAGTAATCACACAGCGATTACTAATAAATTGCCAAGGTCCGATTTGATAATTCATAGTCTTTAAGTATTTTTTATTTTGCCAAACCCTACCACATGTACATTCTGTTTTATAGTAACTGTATTTATAAACCTTATATTAGCAGATAAGGTTTAACATCAAAATATTGATTTTAAAGAATAAAACAAAGTGAAAACCTTATACATTAATTGCTCACAACTAGATAAGCGACTCTATGAAAATTCACCGATATTCTTTAAAACGTCATCAACAAGCCGCTTAGCCAAAATCGTTTTGCATACTAATTTGGCAGCGCTTAAAAAACATAAAAGGTTTGATTATGAATAACGCAATTAAAAAAGTACTACCCGCTCTACTATTAGCAACTGCATTTAATACTGCATTCGTTATCGCTGCTGAAAGTAAAACGCTGGCGATTCAATCAAAATCAGCACAGTGCATGATTGGCGAAACAATAACGAATGCTCAACCACTCAATAAGCAAACAACTTCCTCTGATGCGGTTACAACAAGCAACATAAATACTCAAACCTTACTCTCTACCATAGATGAGAAAATAGCTGCTGATTTTGACTCATCCATAAATAAAATTAACTCACAAATTGATAAGAACCTTTCACGAGTAACGTCATCAATTACAGCCTACATAACTTCTGTTTTGACTAAGTAATAAAAACTTTAAACAGCTTAAATTAAGGAATTGCTATGAACACATTTACCAAAAAAATAGTATCAGCAAGTGTTTTACTTAGTAGTAGCCTAATAGCAACAACAGCACAAGCACAAAGCTCTGTGTGGCAGGTTAACAAAGGCAGTGACTCGTTATTTATTGGTGGTACGGTACATATTTTACCTAAATCAGAAATGCCGCTTCCTGCAGAGTTTAATCACGCTTATAAGCAAGCAGATACTATTGTTTTAGAAGCGCCAATTCCAGACCCATCAGATGCGAACGCACAAATGCAAATGTTAGCAGCGCTATCATATGCTAATAACGAAACGTTAAGCCAAAAGTTAAACCCGCAAGTAAAGCTTTTATTGGAAAATAAACTTACTGAATTTGGCGCTAACCTAACCAAGTTAGATGGTTTTCGCCCTGCTATGGTAAGTATTGTTTTAATGTCGATGGAGTTGCAAAAACAAAACTTAATGGGTGAAGGCGTTGATGCGTACTTTACCAAAAAAGCGACGATAGATAATAAAACAAAGAACTATCTGGAAACTATGGAGTTTCAGTTAGAGCTTTTCAAAACAATGGGACAGAACAACGAAAATAATTTTATTAAAAATAATTTAGCCGAGTTAAATAATTACGGTGTAATGTTTAAAGAGCTGGTATCTGCATGGCGTCAAGGTGATACAGACACACTGAATAAAGTGGCTATTGAAACAATGCAAAAAAATGATCCGCATACTTATCAGCAGTTAATAACAGATAGAAATAATGCTTGGTTAGCTAAAGTAGAAGAGATGTTTAATAACGATAAAAGTGAATTTGTACTTGTTGGAGTTGCACACCTTGCAGGCAAAGATAGCTTACTTACATTACTTGAAAATAAAGGTTACACCGTTTCTTTGGTTAATATTGACGATAGCACTGAAATGACAAGCAAAAGGACTGAGTAATGGATAAAACAGACAAGCAAGCTATGTCATTACTGTTTATATTTGGATCTTTAATATTAATTAGTATTCTATAAAAAATGCCGCTATTTAAGCGGCATTTTTTATTTAAGCGGACAAGCAACCTTTTACGGACGTGGAATAAATCCTAACGCGTTGTAAACAGACTTTAAGGTCACTTCTGCACGTGCGCTGGCTTTTTCAGCACCGGTTTTCATGATGTTGTTGAGCAATGCTTGATCTTCACGGATCTCTTTAAAGCGCGCTTGGATTGGCTCGATCATGCTTACTACTGCGTCAGCGGTGTCTTTTTTCAGATGGCCATACATTTTGTCTTCGTATTCAGGCACTAACTCTTCAATTGAGCGCTTGGTTGCAACAGACATAAGTGTTAGTAAGTTTGATACGCCTGGTTTTTCAGTGCGATCAAAATAAATACGCGCTTGCTCGTCTGAATCGGTTACTGCTTTTTTAAGCTTTTTCTCGATCTTTTTTGGTTCGTCTAACATCATGATAAAACCATTTGGGTTTTCATCTGATTTAGACATTTTTTTCAGTGGATCTTGCAGGCTCATTACGCGCGCACCAAACTCTGGAATGTAAGGTTCTGGGATCGTGAAAACTTCACCATATAAGTTATTAAAGCGCGTTGCGATATCGCGTGTTAGTTCAAGGTGCTGCTTTTGATCATCACCTACTGGTACTTGCGCCGCTTGATAAAGTAAAATATCAGCTGCTTGTAATACCGGATAAGCAAACAAACCAACGTTTACGTTGCTGGTGTTCTTTGCTGACTTATCTTTAAACTGGGTCATGCGGTTAAGCTCGCCCATTTGCGCATAACAGTTTAATACCCAACCTAGCTGTGCATGTTCAGGCACTTGCGACTGCACAAATAAAGCAGCTTTATCTGGATCAATACCACATGCAACATACAAAGCTATACCATCTAATACACGGGTTTTTAAAAGCTCTGGATCTTGGCGTAACGTAATCGCGTGCAAATCAGCTAACATAAAGTGGCTATCATACTCTTCCTGTAGCTTTACCCACTGGTTAATAGCGCCAACATAGTTGCCTATTGTCATTCCACCGGTTGGCTGCATGCCACTTAACACTACTGGTTTACTCATGATGTTCCTTTATATTACAAAAATAAAAAATGCTAAAATTAAAAAATCGCTTAACGCTGGGTAAGAACAGGTATTATATCTAAGAAATTCTCACAGAGGTACTGTGGATTCAAATCAGCAAGATTTTCACCTTGGTTATAACCATAATTAACGGCAAGTACGTCTATATGTGCCGCTTGCGCCGCTAAGATATCACTTTTTGAGTCACCAATCATAATTGCTTGACTCACTGGTACATTTAATTGCTGACAAGCAAATAAAAGAGGCTCTGGTGAAGGCTTTTTGGCCATGTCATCACCACACACTATCACCTCAAAATGACTGCTTAAAGCGAGCTTATCAAGTAGCTTTTCAGTAAAGCAGCGGGCTTTGTTAGTGATCAACGCTTTTGGTATACCACGTAACGCCGCAAGGCCTGTTTCTACGTGTTGATAAAGCACACTGTATTCACCTACTTGTTGCTCATAATGACCATAAAAAAGCGCAATTGCTTTATCTGCTAATGCTGGATCTAGGTGTTCACTGACTTTCATGTCGCCACTGAGGCCTCGCTTAACCAGCATTTCAATGCCGTTACCAACCCAGCTTTGTACCAACCCCTGACTTACAATTGGAAAAGCTAAATCAGATAAAGTCAGATTCATCGCTATATATAAATCATAAACACTATCAACTAAAGTACCATCAAGATCAAATAAAGCGGCTTCATACTTCATTATTTTACACCCTCTAACTGGGCACGCATTTGTTCAATTACTTGTTGGTAATCTGGCTGATTAAAAATAGCAGAGCCGGCAACAAACATGTCAGCTCCGGCTTGAGCCGCCGCCGCAATATTATCGACTTTAATACCACCATCTACTTCTAAACGAATAGCACGACCTGAATCATCAATTATTTTCCGTGCTTGGCGTAGTTTTTCCAAAGTATTAGGAATAAAACTTTGACCGCCAAAACCTGGATTAACCGACATTAATAAAATCACATCAAGCTTATCAATTACATGTTCTAAATAGCTTAAACTCGTCGCAGGGTTAAAGACTAAACCAGCTTGGCAACCATGATCTTTGATCAGCTGCAAAGTGCGATCAATATGTTCACTCGCTTCAGGATGAAAAGTAATGATTGAAGCACCAGCATCAGCAAATTGCGGTATTAAACTATCGACCGGTTTAACCATTAAATGCACATCAATAGGCGCCGTAATACCATAATCACGCAGCGCTTTGCACACCATAGGCCCAATTGTTAAGTTTGGCACATAGTGATTATCCATCACATCAAAATGAACTACATCTGCACCAGAAGCTAAAACACGCTCAACATCTTCGCCCAAACGGGCAAAATCAGCAGATAAAATAGACGGGGCGATAAGGTACTTTTGTAGTGTTTCTAACATAAACAATCCTTAGTGATATTAAAAATGCGCAAAATAGCAGGGCCGATAATTGCCATAATGTAACCTAAATCAAGCTATTCCCCAAGAATCCCAGCTAATTAAAGCTTTAACTCTATTTGAAGTTTTGCAACGGTTATATTTTAAACAGCTAAATATAAACATTATTTTTACCTTAACCTTTTAATTTTATTAATTTTTTATATTTGTTAAGGATAAATTAAGTTTGTTATTTGAGCATTTTTTATGTATGCTCTAGTGAGTAACACTATTATGGACTTAGTAAAATGCGTGCTTTTAAAATCGGGATCTTAACTGCGGCTGCTATAACTATCGGTACACTAAGCTATTTTTCAAAAAGTGATAATACACTTATCGCAGCTAACGATTGCGAATGTAGCTCAGGCCATTTAAAAATTAATAATGCAGTGCAATGTATGAAGGTCGAACAAGAATCAAGTTGGATGTCATGGATCACTGGTGATAGTCGCAGTGCACAATTTCATTATTTAGATTTACTTGAATTATTAACCAGCTCAGACGAACCACAAAAAGCACGTTCACTTAGTCCTAGGTTCTAGTAAAGTGCGGCAACTGATCAGCGCTATACAAAGTGTTGTTGCGGCATTTTTTGGTGTGCAATCTGAGCACAAGCGTCACGCTGACTTTAAACAACACTCGCCTACCAGTATTATTATCATCGCTATTATTTTATTTATATTTTTTGTAACCGCTATCTATGGCGTGGTGACTTGGGTGCTAAGTACATAGCCATCAACTCATTGACTTTATTGCGCGAACCACCTTTTGGACTAATCGTCCGCTTAACTTGAATTTCAGCTAACGTTGCTTGGCTATATATTTTACGTGTCCATACAGTGTCATGATTCGAGATCAATACCGGTGTTTTGTTTTCAAATGCCGCTTGCTCAGCTAAATTAGCTAGATTCGCCTGATCATCTAAATTAAAGCCACCCTTAGCATAAGAGGTAAACGACGCCGTTTTACTCAAAGGAACATAAGGTGGATCGCAATAGATCACTGCGTTATCGGGTACTAATTTAAATACATCGTCATAACCTAAACAAGTAAACGTGGCTTGTTGCGCTTTTTCGGCAAAAAAGTACATTTCTTTTTCAGGAAAATACGGACGTTTATACTTACCGAACGGAACATTAAAAATTCCTTTCAGGTTATAGCGGCATAAACCGTTGTAGCCGTGGCGATTCATATATAAAAATAAGATCGCTCGCTCGTAAATGTCATTACTTTGATTAAACTGTACGCGATAATCATAATATGCGTCAGGCTGATTGTTTAAATCAACAAACAGCTTTTTAGCATCGCTGATGAATTCATCTGGAGAGTTTTTTAATTCGTTATACAAGTTAATGAGATCAGCATTAATATCATTAAGAATATAATCTTTAAAATCTGTGTTTAAAAATACCGAGCCAGCACCAACAAACGGTTCAACTAAGGTATCAGCGTGTTTGCTCGCTTCATTTAAGCGCGCGCTAATATCTTCAACTAAGCTGTATTTTCCGCCAGCCCATTTAAGGAAGGCTCTGGTCTTTTTCTGCATCGGCTCTTTACTTCAAACTGGTGTGCCGCGATTTTACACTAAACAGTGTAAATTTACTGATCTAGTAACGCGATTTCTTGTTTTATTTTACTGATTTTTTTATAAAACGGCTGATTTTTACGCACCGCTTCAGGTAGGCTTGCTAGCACTTCGCGAGCAGCATTTAAGTTATCAAAGCTGCCATAGGTTACCACCCACCAAATTTTATCGTTGCGGCGTGTTTGATAGACTTTACCAAGTACTTGCAGCGACTGTTTAGCAACAAACTGCTCGGCGATTGTTTGCTGAGTTACCGCTAGTAACTGGATCACGACCTTACTATCCGGCTGTTGTAGATACCAAGCATTATCTGCTGGCATAATTTGCTGCGCTTGAGGAACAGGCTCTACCACAGTGGGTTCTTCAGCCAAGCTAGTCGTGATATCAACAGGCTCTGCAACTGGCGCTAAACTATCGAGTATTGCCGCAACATTATTTTCCTGAGTAGGATTATCAATAAGCGGCTTGTCTTGCTCTGGTTGAGCTTGTTGATCAGCTGATTGAGCATCTGCAGCTTCTACTTGTGAGGAATCTATTGTCACCGCTGGTTCTGTTACAGCTTGCTTTAAAGTATCGACTGCGATTGCCGTCGCCACTGGAGTTTCAGGTTGTGGCTGATAAAAATCATGCCACCAACGGGTCATATCAGATTTATATAAAAAGCCAATGATGAGTAACATAATAATCACTAGCAGCGTTATTAAATGTACTCGCCAAGATACTTTATCAGTGACTACAACCTTAGCTGTATGCTGTGTTGGTTGCCACGCTAACAATAAACTCGGATTACCGTGTGCTTCGCGCAAAAAGGTTTGAAATACCGGGTCTTCATCATAAGGTAAATCATTAAAATAGCACTTCATCAACTGTTTACTTTCTGCTATTGAAAGTGCTTCAAGATGAATTTCAACAGCGCTTTTAAATTGCCCCACTGATTGCGATGCCAGTAAGACATATAAAGTAGTAGGACTATGCTTGGTAAGCGTTGTTAACTCTTCGACCATTTCTTCAGATAAATGCCGTCCACCATCTAACACCCATAAACATGGACCACAGTTTTGCTGTTTAGCTAGTTGGTAAAAATTTTCTGACAGGCTTAGGTTTTGATCAATTAACGGCGAGCGGAAGCTTTGTTCCAGTAACTCACTCATCAATTGCATATCACTCATACGCGCACTTAGCTGCACAAATGACTTATTAAAATCACTGTATTTATCAGTAATGAAGGTTTCGAGAAGATAACTTTTACCAAGTCCAGAAGGACCCAGTAAGACAATTAAATTTTGCCCATATTCAAACTGTAGGGCAATCCGATCAACCAAAGCCGCACGGCTAGGTAAGATTTGCGATTGCATTAGCGCCCTATTAAATCTCGGACCTGTTGATCTGAGACATCATCAACCAACGCGCATTGACCAAACTGAGTAGGAAGAATAAAACGGATCGTGCCTTTTTTATTCTTTTTATCTTTACGCATATGATGAAGGAAATGTTCAGCAGTCATCACATCAGGGATCTCACTAGGCAAATTATATTGCGCTATTAAGGTAACGATCCTTGCAACTTCTTGTGCACTTAAATCACCACGAGTATGAGCTAGCTGTGCTGCTAATACCATGCCAGTGGCAACAGCTTCACCATGTAGCCATTGGCCGTATCCCATTTGCGCTTCGATAGCATGTGCAAAGGTATGGCCTAAATTAAGTAACGCTCGTAGTCCTGCTTCTTTTTCATCCTGAGCGACAATCAGTGCTTTAATTTCACAACAACGAAAAATCACATGCTGAATGGTTTCTTCATCCAAAGCCTGTAATTGCGCGGTGTTGTTTTCTAGAAAAGTAAATAATTCTGTATCGTAAATTAAGCCATATTTAATAACTTCAGCCATACCGGCTGCAAATTCACGAGCAGGAAGTGTATGCAATGATTGAGTATCAATAAACACGGCTTGCGGCTGATAAAAAGCCCCAATCATGTTTTTACCCAAAGGATGGTTAACCGCCGTTTTACCGCCAACTGATGAATCAACTTGCGATAATAAGGTAGTGGGTACTTGAATAAACGGTACTCCGCGTTGATAGCAGGCCGCAACAAAACCAGTCAGATCACCGACCACACCACCACCAAGGGCGATTAAGCAAGTATCTCTGCCGCAATTGTTTTCAAGCAAAAAAGCCGAAATTTTCTCAAACCATTCCAGTGATTTATATTGCTCACCATCAGGAATAATAAAACTTAGCGGATTTAAATCAGCTAATAACGCCATTGCATCGCTTAAGTACAAAGGTGCAATGGTGTCATTAGTGATAATGATAGGTCGACAATCACCAATATGATGATGCAGCCTGTCAGTCTGTTGAAGAGCAGATTGACCAATATAAATAGGATAACTTCGCTCGTCTAAATTAACTGTTAATTCAAGCATCGCTAGTATCCTTTCTTATTGGTATTTAAAAATCTAATTTCTCGATGATTTGATTAGCGACAACTTTAGCGCTTTGCTCATCAGTGCGTACAACAAAATCAGCTACTTCTTTATACAACGGTTCGCGTTCTTCAGCTAAGCGCTCTAATACATCACGAGGTGCTTCTTCTGTTTGCAGTAATGGGCGACGCTTGTCGCGCTGCGTGCGTGCAACTTGCTTTTCGATAGGTGTCTCTAGGTATACAACAATACCACGAGCCGAAAGCTTGTTTCGTACTTCTTTACTCATCACAGAACCACCACCAGTTGCAAGTACAATACCTTGCATTTCTGTTAGATCGCCAATGACAGATTCTTCACGAAGTCGAAAGCCTTCTTCACCTTCAAGATCGAACACCCAGGCAATATCTGCACCGGTACGGCGTTCGATTTCTTGATCAGAATCGACGAATTCAAGGTGCAATTGATCTGCAATGTGACGACCAATTGTGCTTTTGCCAGCCCCCATAGGGCCAACTAGAAATATATTACGTTTTTCAGCCATATCTTTTAGTACAAACGAACTCTAAAATTTGAAATAAAACCCCGCCTAACGACCTGGCCCCAAAATTAAGGAGGGGATTATCTCAGTAATTGATTGGGTATTTCAAGTCAATTAGAACAAAAAGCCAATTAACGAGCAATTAAAGTCAATAATTGCCCATTGTGTAAGAATAAATCAGTGTAAATTACTCTATTTGGATTTTCGGAGTAACGAAAATCAGCAATTCTTTCTTTTCATTGAACTCACTAGTGCTTCTAAACAGCACTCCTAGGTAAGGAATATCACCTAATAATGGTACTTTTTTAACTGAGTTAATGATTTGCTGCTGGAATATACCACCAAGTACCACGGTTTGACCATTCTCAACCAGTACTTGGGTTTGAATTTCTTGGGTATCAATTGCAACTGCAGGACCAGTTCCAGTTTGTACCGTATCACCTCGGGTATCTTGGGTAATGATTAAATCCAAGATAACTTTATTATCTGGGGTGATGTGTGGTGTTACCTCAAGACTCAATACTGCCTTTTTAAAGCTAACAGTTGTAGCACCACTTGAAGCAGATTCAACATACGGTATTTCGGTACCTTGTTCAATGCGTGCTTTTTTCTGGTTGGCAGTCGTAATGCGCGGACTTGCGATAATTTCACCACGGTTTTCTTCTTCAAGCGCGGTTAGCTCTAAATCAAGTAACGTGCCATTTGCTAATTTAGCAACGTGCATACCAATACTGCCAGCGGCACCTGTGATAGGCAAGTTTACATTAAGGCGATCAGAAATACTTGGAATGGTGCCGTTAGAAATCGTATTAGCACCTTCTAAGGTACCTGAAATACCATCAGTGCCTTGTTGATCACTAAACCCCCAACGTACTCCTAAGTCTTCTTTTACGTTATCACGTACAGTAACCATACGTGCCTCAATAATAACTTGTCTAACCGCTATATCCAAAGTTTCGACCATACGGCGAACACTTGCAATGCTTTTAACGGTGTCTTTAATTAACAAGGTATTGGTACGTTTATCAACGGATACACTGCCGCGAGCACTAATAATGCTGTTAGTGTCGGTTTTCAGTAAATCAGCAAACTCTTCCGCTTTAGCATAATTCAAACGAATATATTCACTATAAAGCGGCTCTAAATCTTCAACTTGTTGTTTGGCTTTTAGATCTTTCGCTTCGCGGGCGGCAAGCTCTTCAGATGGTGCAACCATTAATATAGAGCCATCCATACGCTTATCTAAACCTTTAACGCGTAATACCACGTCAAGAGCTTGATCCCAAGGCACACCATCTAAACGCAGAGTTATGTTGCCACTGACTGAGTCACTGGTTACTAGGTTGAAATCATTATAGCCGGCAATAATTTGTAATACGGCACGCACTGAGATGTCTTGAAAGTTTAAGGTCATTGGGCGACCTTGGTATTCTTTACCACCTTCTAAATATGAACGTTGCGAGTCATCTTTTTCAACTGTAAGAGTAAGGATATTTTCAATTTGCTGATAAGTAAATTTAAACGCTGCATTAGGAGTTATTACCACCCTGCTCATATTATTTTCTTTAAATGTCTCAATTGAGCTGACCACAGTGCCAAAATCTAGCACATCTAGCTCATATAATAAGTCATCTAAAATATCGGTATGATGAAATTCAGCAATAATTTTACCGCCACTTTCATGCACATCAATCGCAGCTTGAGTGTCTTGCAAGAATACTAATACTCGTGCTTCACCTTTTTCACCACGACGAAAATCAATAGACTGGATTGAGTTAATGTAATTGCCAGTCACTTCTTTGGCGGTATTAGCATCTTCTTGTGACGTGATAGGATTATCGGAAACGTGTAATGAAACAAGATTATTATTAACCGTTGTTTGGTAAATTTTTAAACGCTCTAAATGAACAGTGACAATCAAGTTACCATCAGCAGCTACACTATTAACTTTTTCAATACCGCCTTGGTTGATTTGTACTTCACTTATACCTTGTTCAACATCAGTGGCATTAAAGCGCATTTCAATACGGGCTGGGTTATTAAATACCTGAACTTTTGGTTCTTCACTCAGCTCCTCATCAAATACCAGCTGTAACTGTGTTTCTCCAGCTATTAATGGGCTATAACGAATGTCATACAATAACGGAGTTGCCATTGCTGATTGCGTGATAAAAAGGGCAATAACAACAAACAAAGCCTGATGAATGCGATTACTCCAAGATACTCCCTTATGCATTTTAATTTTACCTTTTTTATTTTTAACTAGTGCCATTGGAGCCCGCCTCTAACATTTCAAGCTTCGTAAGACGTTCTTTCCAACAACCAGACCCGTCGGGTATTAATTCTAACAATTCTATATAATCACTTTTAACATCTTGTACAACACCATGATATAAACCAATATGATTACCCACAGTCACTCGGTGCAAAGTATCATCTGCAGCTTTAATTAATGCCCATGTTTGGCCACCAGAACCCAGTGTGCCTTTCATTGCCAGATTATCCAACGGATATTTCTCTAAAACTTCACGCGTACGATCAGGATCAGGATGTAAACAGTTTTTAACTTGGATCATGTTATTTTGAATAATTTCTGGCTGCGGCGCAACAAAAGGACTACGTAGTTGCTGTGCATTGTATTCAAAGTGCTCAAATTGGATCAGTTTTGGAATGGCCTCAACTTTAGGTGTAGTGCTGGCTTTTACCTGATCAATAAACTCTTTTTGCTCAGAGGTATCATCGTTACATGCGCTCACCAAAATACAGCCGAGTAAAACCAAGGCTAATTTTTTCATTTTTTAGCCCCTACTTTTTTCACGCCGCCTTCGTAGCGGTAAGTTTTGGCGACCACGCTAAATGTCAGCTTGCCTGAATCTGAACTAGTAATTGAAAAGTCATGCAAACTTACGATACGAGGAAGTTGCGCTACTTTGCCAACAAAATCACCAAACTCATGGTAGCTACCTATTACTTCAATTTTAATCGGCAACTCAGTATAAAACTCTTTTTCCACTTCTGGTAACCAGCCAATTTTAAGAAAGGTTAAGCCACTGGTCGTGCCCACATAAGATAAATCATCAAGTAAGCCTGGTGTTTCGTTTGAAGTCGGTAAGCGCTTTAGCAATAAAGAAAACTTTTCTTCCATTTCAACCATTTGTTGACGGTAAATTTCTAGATTACTCGCTAGTGAGTATTTCACTCGGTAGTTACTGCGTAACTCAACTTCTTTACTAACCGCATTATGGTAGCTATCTATTTCATCTGAAACCAATAAGCTGTAACTGAAAAACAATACGAGGGCCGCTACAAAAGTGCAGCAAATAATCTTGACAACTATTGGCCAGTCGCCAATGTTTTCAAGCTCAATTTCGTTCCATTCAATCTCTGTTAACGCTTTGATATCAAGGTTCATTATTTAACCTCTCCAATCTTATCAAAGGGTTTTACATAAAATTCCATATTAAAATCACTCAATAAACGAGACGATTTTTCACCAGCAATAATACCTTGCATTATCGGCTTTTCGAGCAGATAGGAATTTTGTACTTGGCGTAACATATTTGACAAGTAATTATTTGATTCGCTACGACCAACCACATGAATTGCACTACCACGACGCTCTAACTTAGTTAGATACACCCCCGTTGGTACAATTTTGGCAACTTCATCCATAATTTGCGTACCCAAGTTTCGACTACTTTGCAGTTCTTCGATTAAGCGCATACGTTGCTGCAAGTTTTCTTTCTTTTTGTCTAATTCACGTATTTCACTAATACGTTTATCTAATTGGCCAATTTCAGCTGAAAGGTAATTATTTTTAATATTTTGACCATCTCGTAAACTACCGTAATAACTACTGAGTAAATACATACTGATAAAACTGCCAAGCACCACAAAAA
This sequence comes from Pseudoalteromonas sp. SG44-17, assembly GCF_014164235.1. Classification (NCBI taxonomy): domain Bacteria; kingdom Pseudomonadati; phylum Pseudomonadota; class Gammaproteobacteria; order Alteromonadales; family Pseudoalteromonadaceae; genus Pseudoalteromonas; species Pseudoalteromonas sp. SG44-17. Next base: position 51,866 of record NZ_JACJEV010000011.1, read on the forward strand.
ACAAAACAGTGGCAAATTTATTCTGTGATTGTTTGCGCTGCTGTTCGCGCCAAGGCAGTAGATTTATATGTGGCATGATGAAAAACTCCTTAATGCCAAACCAGTCGCTATTGCAAATTGAGTACGATGACGCTGTAACACATTGCGATCGACATGATGGGAAATATCCATATTTTCAAAAGGCTCTGCCACTATGGTATGGATGCCTAGTTCTTCGATTAGCAGTCGATCGAGGCCATCAATCATCGCTGTGCCACCAGTGAGCACAATGTAATCGATTTGATCTTTGCCACTGGTAGTTAAAAACATCTGCACTGCGCGGCGTACTTGCTGTAATAATGAGGTTTGAAATGGTGCCAATACTTCAAACGTGTAGTTAGGCGGAAGATCGCCTGTAGTTTTACCTATTTCAGCTTCATCAAAACTTTTATTATAATAAGCTACTATGCTGTTAGTGTATTGATCGCCACCAAATACTTGGTCTCGGGTGTAAATCGTTTCACCGCCAAGTACCACACTTACCAACATAAGTACCGCGCCAATATCGACCACTGCTACACACTTATTAAATGCATCGCTTGGTAATTGCTGATAATACACATCCATTGCGCGACTCAGGGCATAGCTTTCTACATCAACTACTTTTGCTATTAAGCCAGCTGATTCTAATGCACCAACACGAGCTTCAACACTTTCGGTACGCGCAGCTGAAAGCAACACATTCATTTTGGAAGGATCGGCTTCGTTGGTACTGAGCTTTTCAAAGTCTAGGCTAACTTCATCTAAAGGATAGGGAATAAGGCTGTCAGCTTCGATTTCTATTTGCGACTCAAGCTCTGCATCTGAAAGCGTAACATCCATAAAAATTACTTTCGTAATGACGGTTTGTCCCGATACTGCTACTGCTGCCGAACGAATTGACTTTGGTAACTTACGCTTTAATTTAGTAATGATATTACCAATCGCCTCAATATCTTGAATATTGCGCTCAGCCATTGTACCTTTTGGCATTGGCTCAATTGCTAACGCTTCGAGCCTATAGCCACTGTCCGTTTCATTCAGTAACACTGCTTTTATAGCATGTGAACCGATATCTATCCCTACCATCATCGATGAAGACTTATTCAATAGTTGACTTAGCATGTTCGCAACTTGGCCTTTGTTTTAAGAATAAACAAGTTATAATTTTTATATGAAAAAATACTATTCATTTTTTAATCAATATATACTAGCAGTCTCCGATTCTAATTGGGAGTCCATTTAGGGAAAATATAAGTGATTTTATTAAAACGAACTTTACAATTTTTTATCATCTGCGCGTTTTTAGGGCTCATTACCTTAGTAAGCCTTTATTATTACGTTAAATCTGATATCCCCAGTGTGCAAGTTTTAAAAGACGTGCAATTACAAACTCCTATGCAAGTCTTTTCGAAAGATGGTTTGTTAATCAACCAGTTCGGTGAAAAACGCCGCATTCCAGTGACTATAGAAGAGATCCCACAACCACTCATAAATGCTATTTTAGCCACTGAAGATAACCGTTTTTATGACCATATAGGTATAGATCCTATAGGTATTTTACGTTCAGCGCTCGTATTAATTTCAACTGGTGAGAAAAAACAAGGCGCAAGTACTATAACAATGCAGTTAGCTCGTAACTTCTTCTTAACACGTGAAAAGGCCTATATTCGTAAAGTAAAAGAGATCTTCATTGCGTTACACATTGAGAACTTACTTACCAAGGATGAAATACTCGCTTTATACCTAAATAAAATAGAGTTAGGTAATCGTGCTTTTGGTATCGGAGCCGCTGCACAAGTCTATTATGGTAAGCAACTAAACGAGTTAACTTTAGCGCAAATGGCAATGATTGCAGGCTTACCAAAAGCGCCTTCAGCTTTAAATCCGATCAGAAACCCAGTTCGCGCCAAGGCACGCCGTAATGTGGTACTCAGACGTATGCTTGATGAAGGTTATATCTCTCAAGCAGACTACAACCAGAGCTCTCAAGAACCAATCACGGCAAAATTTCATGGTGCCGAAATAGACTTATATGCGCCTTATATATCTGAAATGGTGCGTGCAGAAATGGTCGCTCGTTATGGCTACGAAAAAGCATATAATACCGGCTTTAAAGTTTACACCAGTGTTGAATCTGACGTACAAGCCGCAGCGCAAAAAGCACTCGTTGATAATCTCCATGCATACGATATGCGCCATGGCTATCGTGGCCCAGAGCAGCAACTGTGGGATTTTGAAACGCAACCTGCCCTAAGCTCTAGTGAAATTTTAGCAAAGCTTGAGCCGGTAAAAGAAATTGCCCCGCTATTAACGGCAGCAGTTTTGTCTGTAGGAGAGCAAACGGCAACAGTGTTATTAAAAAGTGGTGAGCAAGTCACTCTAGACTGGGATAATCTCAAATGGGCGCGCAAATACATTACGCGTTACCGTCAAGGTTTTCCACCAAAAACAGCTGCTGACATACTCAATCCAGGTGAGCAAATTTGGCTACGTAAAAATGACGATGGCAGTTATCTACTCAGCCAATTACCTGAAGCCTCAAGTGCATTAGTATCGCTGGATCCGAATGATGGTCGCATTAAAGCAATTGTTGGCGGTTATAGCTTTGAACAAAGCCAATATAACCGAGCCGTGCAAGCAAAACGTCAGGTCGGCTCTAACATTAAGCCGTTTATTTATTCTGCGGCGCTGAATAATGGTTATACCTTAGCGTCTATTTTAAATGATGCGCCAATCAATCAATGGGACAAGAGCCTAGGGGTTGCATGGCGACCAAAAAACAGCCCTGCGGTATATAACGGCCCAATCCGTATTCGTCGTGCTTTAGCACAATCGAAAAACGTTATTTCGGTGCGCTTACTGCGCGGTGTAGGCTTGCAGCGCACAGCTGATCACCTATTAAAATTTGGCTTTCAAAATAATGATATCAATCGCAGTGAATCGCTAGCTTTAGGTAGTGCGTCAATCACTCCTTTAGAGCTTGCCCGTGGCATGAGCACATTTGCCAATGGCGGTCATTTGATCACCCCTTATTTCATTAATGAGATTCAAGACTCAGCAGGTAATGTGTTATTTAAAACAAAACCATTATTAGCGTGTGATCCTGTTACGCCTCAGCTAACAATGACTCAATTTGAGTCCACTACAGGGTTAAATACCAGCCAAACAGCAAATCATTGTGCGCCGCGCATCATATCTAAACAAAACGCGTTTTTGATAGCTGATGCGATGAATAGCGCAATTTGGGGAGGCGGTAGTTGGGCCCATAAAACGGGTTGGAGTGGAACCGGTTGGCGTGCTCAGGTATTAGATCGTCGCGATCTTTCCGGTAAAACGGGTACTACTAATGACTCTGTCGATACTTGGTTTAGCGGCTTTAACCGTAATGTTATGACCTCGGTCTGGGTTGGATTTGATAATCCAGGTAACCCGCTTGGTCGCTCGACGTATAACAACAACATGGATAATACCCAGATCTCTGGTGCAGAATCTGGTGCTAAAACAGCTCAACCGGCATGGATTGACTTTATGCGAGTAGCACTCAAAGATAAGCCAGAAGCACCAATCGAGCCACCTGAAGGATTAGTGTCGGTACGAATCGATTTAGCAACGGGACTCTTGAGTCAAAAGAACGATTACACTAGTCGCTTTGAATACTTTGAAAAAGGCACCTCGCCCACTAAGTATGTGATGCAGCATGTAGAAAACGTTTTTGAAGAAGAAACTAAAACAGAAGAAGAGCTGTTTTAATATTAATATGTCGCGATATAAAATCGCTGCTACATAAAAAAAGCGCCAATCGGCGCTTTTTTTATTTTACAAACTCAGAGCTCATTTTAAGTTTTGTATTAACCAATATAAATCAGAATGCACGCCTGCTGCGGTAACTTCTTTGCCTGCACCAGGACCTTGGATCACCAACGCATTATCGTTATACCACTGACTGTTGATAACAAAAATATTATCACCTGGAGTTAAGTTAGCTAAGGCATCACCCTGTGTTGCATAAGCTAAACCGACTTTAGCGGTTACTTTGCCATCAGCAATTGTTAACGCACCGGTATAACGCAGTACTTTGTTTTCTTTGGCGGCTAACTGCGCTTTTTCAGCAATAAAGTCATCAAGCAACTGCTTATTAGCTAAAAAAGACTGCCAATCACCTTGCGCTAGTTGCTCTGGCATCAACGGTGTTAAGCCAATCTCATCAAGCTCTAAGGTGAGCCCTAATTCACGAGCTAAAATTAATAGCTTACGCTGCATATCACGCCCTGATAAATCTTCCCGTGGATCAGGCTCGGTGTAACCCATTTGCTGCGCTTGCAACACTAAATCGGAAAACGCTACACTGCCATCATAACTGCTACACAACCACGATAAAGTGCCTGAGAACACGCCTTCAATATGGGTAATACTGTCGCCACTGTTTTGTAAATCAGCTAACGCAAAATTAATTGGTAAACCCGCACCAACACTGGTGTTATAACGCCATAATAAGTTACGTTCAGCTAAATTACGGCGTAAATTTTGATACCAGTCATTATTTGCAGTGCCCGCATATTTATTAGCACTGATCAGGTGACAATCTAAATTTACAAACGCCGGGTAAAGCTTACTAAACGCTTCACTAGCAGTAATATCAATCAGCACTTTATGTTCGTAATCGAGTTCGCTGATACGTGTAAGTAAATCAGCTTCTTGGTAATCTATTGCTTCGTTTTGCCACTGCGACTGCCATTGCTCAAGCACGATACCACTTGGGCTGAACAACATAGAGCGCGAGCGTAATAAACCAACCAGCTTAACGCTGAAGTGTTGCTGCAAACGATTAAGCTGCTGACTTAGTTGCTCAATAAATACTTCACCAACATTACCAAGGCCAGCAACAATAATGGCAAGCTCTTGGCCTTTGTTAATCAGCTTATCATGCAATAAGGTCAACACATCACTATCAATAGATTGATCCGTTAGTAGTAATATGTAGTCTGCGTCTTGATGGCTAAAGCGCGGCACTAAACTTTGCTCACTAAGCACTTGCGTTGCTTGTTCAAATAATTGCGCTACATCATTTCGTGGCGTCACAACAGCGCAACCATGTAAGTTCGACTCAATAATATTAGCGCGCCCTTGCAAATGACTCACCACCTGATGAGTCGCTGCTGCCGGCACTAGTAAGTAGGTATCGCCGTTTTTAATAAAATGATGCAAGCTGTGTTGAATAAGCTGACTTAATTCGCCAATTTCACCGCCACGCAGCTGATCAATACGCAGTAAATCAATATTTTCTAAGGTAGTGATAAAACGCTTAGCTTTGCTGTAACCTTCTTTGACAATTTCTGTCGCGCTAGCTTCGCTGTCGTAACTACTGCGAACGACTAATTTGATATCAGTATTTTTTAATGGCGAGAGAGTTTTAGCATGTAACACTGGGTTGCCCAAACGCGCCAGTAAGTTTGCTTGGCCACGACATACTTTAGAATACTTAATCGCTTTTTTTACTTTACGAGGGTCGGTACTAAACACCCCTTGGGTATCAGTCCAAATTGATACCTGACTAGCATGACAATAACTGCTTAACAAAGTCGCGCTGTAATCACTGCCATTGCGCCCCAAAGTAACTGTATTTGCTTGGCAATCAGCGGCTATAAAACCAGTAACAATATTAATGCAATTGGCTGAAATTAACTCGGCACAGGCTTGTTGATTTTTTTGATGTAATAATTGCCCATCATTAAGGGTAAACAATTGACGAGCATCAACATCTTGAGCTGCAACATTTAACTGTTTTAAATAGCTAGCCAATAATCGTGCCGACCAAACTTCACCGTGAGCAAGCAATGCGGCTTCCTGTAAGCTTTGCTGTTGAGTTTGCTGTGCAATTAAGGCTAGCTCTTGTTCTAATACGTTTAATGCCGTATGTCGCGCTGCTGGACTCAATAACTGCTCGATCAAAGTACGTTGATGATTATCAAGCTGCAATAAAATATCACTCACTGCCTGTTGATCACCTTGCTGGTAACTCTGCCATAGCGTAACTAACGTATTAGTAGTTTTACCGGCTGCGGATACCACCACACAATCACCGGCTTCCGTATGGGCTAGAATAATATTTGCTACGGCCTGATAACGCTCTGCAGAACTAAGGCTAGAACCACCAAATTTATGAACTATATTTACCATTTTTTATTACCACAAAGCCGTATGTGCAGGAGTCAGTTTAAATGAGCTTGATTGCTCATCATCTTGTTGTTGAACAGAGGAAGCGATTACTTTTGCGCCGTGCTGAGCTTGACCTGGTTTCACTTTATTGAATACACGATCTAAGTCAGCGATTAAATCTTTTACATCTTCAATGCCCACCGAAATACGGATCAGGGTATCACCTACTCCAGCAGCAAGACGAGCAGTTGCCTCCATACCTGCGTGGGTCATAGTTGCAGGGTGACAAATCAAACTCTCAACCCCACCTAATGACTCAGCTAAGCTAAATTCTTCTAAGCTGGTCAAAAATTCTGCAGCATCATTAATATCACCTTTGATATCAAAGCTTACCATGCCACCAAAACCACGTTGCTGCTGTTTAGCGAGTTCATGCTGTGGATGAGATACTAATCCAGGGTAATATACTTGGCTTACATAAGGGGAGTTTTCTAGATATTGGGCAATAATAAAGGCATTTTCTTGATGCTGACGTAAACGAACATTCAAAGTACGTAAACCACGTAACGTTAAGTAGCTATCAAACGGGGCACCGGTAATGCCAATGTTATTAGCCCACCAAGCAAGCTCATCACCCAACTCTTGGGTAGCGGCGATCACCGCACCACCAACAACATCTGAGTGACCGTTAATATATTTAGTGGTCGAATGCACCACAATATCAACACCAAACTCAATTGGGTTTTGCAAAGCAGGTGATAAAAATGTGTTATCGGCACCAACCAACGCACCGCACTGCTTAGCAATCGTGGTGATCGCTTTAATATCGGTTAACCGTAAGATAGGATTACTCGGTGTTTCAATCCAAATTAGCTTTGGTTTTATCTCAAGAATTTTTTGATGATTTTCAGATTTAGTTAAATCTAAAACCACTAACTTTAATAAGCCACGCTTTTCAAGTGAGGTGAATAAGCGGTAACTACCGCCATAGCAATCATGTGGGATCACTAAGGTATCGTCACTGTTTAGCAGCTGAGTAGCTAAATGCACCGCAGCCATGCCCGTTGTAGTGATAATCCCCTTAGCGCCACCTTCAAGCTTAGCGAGCGTTTCAGCGAGTAAATCACGGTTTGGGTTGCCGCTACGGCCATAATCATATTGGCGCTTTTTATCAAAATCAGCAAATGAGTAGGTGGTCGATAAATGAATGGGAGGCACAACCGCGCCGTGATGTTTATCTGCATCAATACCATTGCGTACTGCAATGGTTGCTTTATTCTTTTGACTCATACCGTCACCTACAATTAAATGGATGTTTAGACGTCTAAAAGGTTAGAGGATCAAATTTAATAAGTCAAAGCATTTATGCGGTTTTAGCCGCAAGATTAGAAGTAAAAACATTTAAGCCGCTAGATGGCTAAAAAACAAGTATTTGACTATCTTTTTTAACACGATAGAATTTCGCCATCTTTGCGCTGCAAAAGGTCGCGCAAACAATTAACAACCTGAGGCAACGATACATCCTATGGCTAAATGGAATGGTGAATATATTCACCCATACGCAGAACACGGGAAAAAATCAGAACAAGTTAAAAAGATCACCGTTTCGATCCCGCTAAATGTATTAAAAGTTTTGACTGATGAGCGTACTCGTCGTCAAATTAATAATCTTCGCCATGCAACAAATAGCGAATTACTTTGTGAAGCATTTTTACACGCATTTACTGGCCAACCACTGCCAAACGATGAAGATTTACGTAAAGATAATCCAGAGAAAGTGCCTGAAGAAGTGAAAAAAATCATGCTTGAAATGGGTCTCGAAGTACCTGTACTCAACGAAGATTAAGTTATCATTTGTATATATTCCTGCTTCAGGAATTGGCTACAAAAAACCTCAGTAACGTAAGTTACTGAGGTTTTTATTATTGTGCCATTACCAATTGCAGCTAAGCAGCTACTCCATGTAGTTTTCCGGCATATCAATTTGTGCAACACCAGAATCAATTGCCGCTTGCGCTACTGCTTTGGCAATGCGCGGTAATAAACGCGGATCCATCGGTTTTGGAATAATATACTGCGCACCAAATTCAAGTGTCTCAACACCCGCCGCTTTTAATACTTCCGCTGGTACTGGTTCTTTAGCAATGCTACGAATAGCGTCAACCGCAGCAATTTTCATTTCATCATTAATTTTGCTTGCACGCACATCTAGCGCACCACGGAAAATAAATGGGAAACACAGCACGTTGTTAACTTGGTTTGGATAATCTGAACGACCCGTTGCCATGATTAAATCATCGCGAGCACCATGAGCAAGCACTGGAGAGATTTCTGGATCTGGGTTTGAACAGGCAAACACTACAGGTCGATCAGCCATTAGCTTAAGATCGTCAGGAGAAAGTAAATTTGGGCCAGATACACCAACAAATACATCGGCATCAGCAATAACATCTTGCAGTGTGCGCTTATCTGTATTGTTAGCGAATAACTGTTTGTACTCGTTTAAATCATCACGACGAGTATGAATAACGCCTTTACGATCTAACATGTAAATATGTTCACGCAATGCGCCACACTTGATCAGTAGCTCCATACACGCAACCGCTGCGGCACCGGCTCCTAAACAAACGATAATCGCATCTTCGATTTCTTTGCCTTGTACTTCAAGTGCGTTGATCATACCAGCAGCCGTTACAATCGCGGTACCGTGTTGATCGTCGTGGAACACTGGAATGCTACAACGCTCGATCAATGCTTTTTCTATTTCAAAACACTCTGGCGCTTTAATGTCTTCTAAGTTAATACCGCCAAACGTATCAGCGATGTTAGCAACTGTATTGATGAAATCTTCGGTGGTATTGTGTTTCACCTCAATATCTATCGAATCTAGACCCGCAAAGCGTTTAAATAATAACGCTTTACCTTCCATAACCGGTTTTGAAGCCAATGGACCTAAGTTACCTAAACCTAAAATAGCGGTGCCGTTAGTAATAACCGCAACCATATTGCCTTTACCGGTGTATTTGTAGGCATTAGCGGGATCAGCAGCTATTTCACGTACCGGTTCTGCAACACCGGGGCTGTATGCGAGTGCAAGATCCTGTACGGTTTCAGCTGGCTTTGTAAGCTCAACGCTAATTTTTCCTGGAACGGGGTGCGAATGGTAATGTAAAGCTTGTTCACGAAAGTCTGACATAACGCGATTTTATCCTGCAAGTAAGTTAAGTTGAAAGTGAGAGTAAGCAGTTCTTATATCTTATAGGGAACGATACCTATATTATAATTAAATTCAAGCAATATCAGGTCTATCCTGTTATATGCTATATCCGTTAATTTTATGCGTTTTGTCAGCATTTTTTGCAAAAAAGCTTCAATTTTCGGCTATAAAAACGCCACAAAGCATCAAAAAACCCATCTTAAAATGCTCATTATGCAACGCTTTAAAGCAAAAATAATGGCCTATGACTAAAAACCATCAAAGTAAGACGTTAACAACATTTAACCGCAAAAGACCTAACTTTACCGACAAAAACGTTTAATTTATCGCTTTAACGAGAATGACAATATAGTCAACAAATCACTATTTGTCTGTTATTTACTCGCTATACTGGATATAAAAGTGGGAAATAGTCACAACATAATGAATGCGTAAAGCTGGAGTACTAGAGCAAGAAATAAAGACTAAAAGGCGGTGTTTTTAATAAATAGCAGGCATAAAAAAAAGCACCCTAAGGTGCTTTTTCCGACAAAACAACAAGAATTACTTGCTGCTAAGTGAACCGAAACGCTTGTTAAAGCGATCAACACGGCCACCTGTGTCTAAAACTTTTTGCTTACCAGTGTAAAACGGGTGACACGCAGAACATACGTCTAAGTGAATGTCTTTACACAGAGTAGAACGAGTTTCGAATTTATTTCCACATGAACATGATGCTGAAATTACTTCGTACTTAGGGTGAATACCTTCTTTCATAGAAACCTCTAGTTAAGGCCGCATCGCTCTCCAAACCCGGAGTCTGGCACCATACGTCGTTAAAACAAATTATTTAGGACGCGTATTCTAAGCAACAACCCCACTTGCTACAAGCTTTAAATGTCGTTTTTGCTAATAAAATGAACAAAAGTTTTAAAGAAGATATTTGCAGGTAGGTTTTCAGCCATAATTTTAGTACATTAACTCCCTTATTCGTTCTTGTTTGGGTTGTTATGAGTTTTGTTGAAGTTGCTATAAAAGTACCGTTGCATCGCACCTTTGATTATCGCATTCCAGAGCAACTCGATGGTTTATCGGTGATGCCTAAAGTCGGTGCGCGGGTATGGGTGCCATTTGGTAATCAGCGCAAAGTTGCGGTAGTACTGGCGCTAAAAACCAACACCGATGTGCCGGTTAATAAACTTAAAGCAGTGCTTGAAGTGATTGATGATGAAGCCGTTTTATCAGAGCGACATATCGAATTATTGCGTTTTACTGCGCGCTATTATTGCTACCCACTAGGTGAAACAATTCATATCGCCCTGCCTGGCGCGCTGCGTCAAGGACTGTGCCCAGATAAAAGCAGTATTAGTATGGTGGCACTAACTGAAAAAGGCGCTAAATTACCGTCTTTAAAAGCAAAGAGCCAACTAAGCTTACTCAAACAACTGGCAGATTCGGGTAAATCATCACTTACAGAATTAAAAGCGCTGGGGTTTAGTAAAAAAACTATCGACAGCTTACTTAACAAAGAGCTGATCAGCCAAACGATTGAACACGACAACCAATGGCAACAACAACTTCCCACCGTAGGCACTAAGCCGACTCTAAATAAAGAGCAAGCAGTAGCCTGTACCACCATTAATCAAGCGGTCGGTTTCAATAGCTTTTTACTAGAAGGTGTCACTGGCAGTGGTAAAACCGAGGTTTACTTACAATGCCTTGAAGAGGTTTTAAAACGCGGTGAACAAGCACTCGTACTAGTGCCTGAAATTGGCCTTACGCCACAAACGGTTAATCGATTTCGTCGTCGCTTTCCTGATACGCCGATTATGCTGTGGCATTCAGCACTGACCGATAACGAACGCTTACAAACTTGGCGCTTTTGTGAAAAAGCCAGTTGCGCAATTGTGATTGGTACACGTTCGAGTATCTTTTTACCATTTTTAAAGCTTGGTATGATCATTGTTGATGAAGAACATGACGGTTCATTTAAACAACAAGATACCTTACGTTACCATGCCCGTGATTTAGCCGCATACCGCGCTTTTCAACATAAAATACCGCTGATTTTAGGCTCAGCAACCCCGGCGCTCGAAACCTTGCATAAGGCAATTCATAATAAATACCAACTACTGAGCCTAACACAACGTGCGCAAACCAGTACCGACAATAAATTTCAGCTGATTGATATGAAAGGCCAGCCGGATCAAGCTGGTATAGCTCATGCCAGTCTTGCCACTATGCGTCAGCATTTAAAACGAGGCAAACAAGTGATGGTATTTTTAAACCGTCGCGGTTTTTCGCCTACCCTGATTTGCCATGAATGTGGTTGGTTAAGTGAGTGCACACGTTGCAGCACTAGTGCGACTTTTCACAAAGCCATCGGCCAGATGATTTGCCATCACTGCGGTGAACAAGAACGCGTGCCGCATCAGTGTCCAGACTGTGGTAGTACACAAATATTTCCTAACGGCAAAGGCACCGAACAAATAGAAGAGTTTTTAACAACCGAGTTTCCTGATACCCCGATTAGCCGGATTGACCGCGACTCAACGCGTCGTAAAGGCAGTTTAGAAAAAGCCCTAGACGATATAAACCAAGGCGGTGCACGGATTTTAGTTGGCACCCAAATGCTTGCCAAAGGTCATCACTTTGCTGATGTGAGCTTAGTATTGATCCTTGATGTCGACGGCGGCTTGTACTCGTGCGACTTTCGCGCCACAGAGCATTTAGCACAATTGGTTACTCAGGTGGCTGGCCGTGCTGGGCGCAGTGGCGAACCTGGTCATGTATTATTGCAAACTCACTTTCCCGAGCATCCTTTATTACAAGATTTAGTCAATAATGGTTATCAAGATTTCGCCCGTTTTGCACTGCAAGAGCGCGATGACGCACAGCTACCACCAATAACTAATATGGCGATTGTCCGCGCCGAAGGTCACAACATAAAGCAAGTGGTCGATTTTTTAACAGATTTAGTTCCAGTCCAAGGTCTAACTGGTATACAATTGCTAGGTCCGATCCCTGCACCGCTCGAGCGAATTGCAGGGAAATATCGCTTTCAATTGCATATTCAAGCGCTCGAACGCCCTCTATTACACCAATATCTCGCGCAAATGGTAGACTACTTAAGTACCAGTAAATTAGCGCAAAAGGTGCGATGGAGCTTAGATGTAGATCCAATAGATATGATTTAAGGTTAGAAGCCCAATACCACCATGGCACAACACGATTTTATTAATAAAAAACCGGGCAACCGTAACAGCAAAAAAACAGCGCCACCGAAAAAACCATTCCCCGTATTATTAGTACTGGTTACCGTGCTACTTGTTGGCGGTTTTAGTTTTGGTTTATGGTATGTCAAAACCAATGCAGATCCAAAGCTGGTTGAACAACAAGCAAACCCAACACCTGCAAAAGTGCAACAAGAGTTGTCTAAACCACGCCCTCCTGAATTCATAAAAGAAATCAAAGAGCATGAAATTCAAGTTGAAGTAAGAGAGCTTGAACAAAAAGGCCCTTATGTAATGCAATGCGGCTCATTCAGAACCCATGGCCAAGCAGAAACCTTAAAAGCTAAAATTGCATTTGCCGGATTAATCGCCGAAATTCGTGAAACAACTGGCACTAACGGTGTCTGGTATAAAGTGCGTTTAGGTCCTTATAAAACCAAACGTTTAGCCGAAAGTGATAAAAACAAACTAAAGCGTAGCAAAATAACTGGTTGCGGAATTTGGAATTGGACTTGATTTTAGCCCATTAACCCATATTAACTCATCATCAATCGCTTTTAACGAGTCGCCCCTGCGACTCGATGATGAGGAATAACATGACCACTATTGTAAGTGTACGTCGCGGCGATAAAGTCGTCATTGGTGGCGATGGCCAAGTTTCACTTGGTAACACCGTAATGAAGGGCAACGCCCGCAAAGTTCGACGCCTTTATAATGGCAAAGTGATCGCCGGTTTTGCTGGCGGCACTGCTGATGCCTTCACCCTGTTCGAACGTTTTGAAAGCAAGCTTGAAATGCACCAAGGCAATCTAACCAAAGCCGCTGTTGAAATGGCTAAAGATTGGCGTAGCGATCGCGCCTTGCGCAAACTCGAAGCATTGCTTGCTGTTGCCGACTCCACAGCCTCACTGATAATTACTGGTAACGGTGATGTTGTGCAGCCTGAAAATGATTTAATTGCCATTGGTAGTGGTGGTAACTTTGCCCAATCAGCTGCAACTGCCCTACTTGAAAACACCGATTTAAGCGCCCGCGAAATTGTTGAAAAAAGCCTGACAATTGCCGGCAACATTTGTGTATTCACAAATAACTTTCAAACCATCGAAGAATTGTAATAGGAACTGCTATGTCTGATATGACTCCCAGAGAAATCGTTCATGAACTTGACCTGCATATAATTGGTCAAGCAAAAGCAAAAAAAGCAGTGGCTATTGCCCTTCGTAATCGCTGGCGCCGCATGCAATTAGATGAAGATCTTCGCGCTGAAGTAACGCCGAAGAATATCCTGATGATCGGTCCAACCGGTGTTGGTAAAACTGAAATTGCCCGTCGTTTAGCAAAACTTGCCAACGCGCCTTTCATTAAAGTCGAAGCGACTAAGTTCACTGAAGTGGGCTATGTTGGTAAAGAAGTTGAAACCATCATTCGCGACTTGGTTGATGTATCAATCAAAATGACCCGTGAGCAACAAACTAAAAAATTCAAACATCGCGCAGAAGAAGCTGCCGAAGAACGTATTTTAGATGCACTACTGACTCCAGCTAAAGATTCGTCTGGTGAAAGCCAACGCGATGAAGGATCTTCAACGCGTCAGATCTTCCGTAAAAAATTACGCGAAGGTCAATTAGACGATAAAGAAATTGATATTGATTTAGCTCAAGCACAACCAAATGTTGAGATCATGGCACCACCTGGTATGGAAGAAATGACCAACCAGCTGCAAGGCATGTTCCAAAATATGGCGGGTGACAAGCGCACTAAACGCAAACTTAAAATTAAAGAAGCGTTTAAATTATTGGTTGAAGAAGAAGCCTCTAAATTAGTAAACCCTGAAGAGCTAAAAGAGCAAGCAATCTTCGCAGCCGAACAAAACGGTATTGTGTTTATCGACGAGATAGACAAAATCTGTAAACGCGGTGAATCATCAGGTCCAGATGTAAGCCGTGAAGGCGTACAGCGTGACTTACTGCCACTGATTGAGGGCTCAACCGTGAGCACTAAGCATGGCATGGTGAAAACTGACCATATGTTGTTTATTGCCTCTGGCGCATTCCAAATGGCAAAACCATCTGACATGATCCCAGAACTACAAGGTCGCTTACCTATTCGTGTAGAGCTTGAAGCATTAACCGCTGACGACTTTAAACGTATTTTAACCGAACCACATGCCTCACTGACCGAGCAACAACATGCACTACTTAAAACAGAGCAAGTAAGTGTAGAGTTTAGCGATGACGCCATCGAGCGCATTGCCAAAGCGGCATGGCAAGTTAATGAAAAAACCGAAAACATTGGTGCACGTCGCCTACATACGGTAATGGAAAAACTGATGGAAGAAATTTCCTATGATGCATCAGAGCAAGCTGGCACCAGTTTAGTCATTGATGCCGCCTATGTTGAGAAGCATTTAGGTGCACTGGTTGAAGATGAAGACCTAAGTCGCTTTATTCTTTAATTTTAAAACTAGAACTTAGGGCCCAGGCTCTAAGTTCTAGGTTCTAGGCTCAATACACAGGCATAACAATGAAACAAGTTATCAAGGTACATCATCATACCGTTAGCAAAACCCTTGATGTCTATTTTGACGATGACACCCACTGTACTTTTAGTAGTGAGTTTTTACGTGTTCATTCACCGTCTGCCGAAGTACAAGGCCATGGTAACGAACCAATGAAATTGGTACTCGGTAAATCGCAGGTTAGCATCAAAAACATCGAGCCAGTCGGCCACTACGCACTGCGTTTAGACTTTGACGATGGCCACAACAGCGGTTTATTTAGCTGGGCATATTTCACCCACCTACAAGCCCAACATGACGATTTATGGCAAACCTACCAACAACGCCTCGCAGAACATAATGCCAATAAAGACAGCGTACCGATCAAGTTTGTACCTTAGCGAGTTTGCGAGAGTATAGTTAGCGAGTTAAAAGGTTCAAGGTGAAAGTTAGCGCAGCTCGGCGTTAAAGTTAACTATGTGGTTGTGGTTGAGTGTAGCGAAGCGTAACGAGAAGGTGCTAGGTAAAGGTTTTAATAAGCCCTAAATAGTCTGATTGCCGTAAGCTACTTACAGCTGCATCGACAGACGATGTAAACAAATTTGTTTATTGATTTTAAGTTGGCCGTTACCGAATTTAAACCGTCAAAGGTAATACTATTGCCTATTGACTGAGTTAAGACTCATATATGTTAGGGTTGCTTTCTGACTTTAAACTTATGATAAATAAAACCAATAACAAATGATATTACTAAGCATGCCGCAATTAGTTTTACACCTAACATTTCAAGAGGAGACTGACCTTTTGGAAAATAATCAAAATATGAAACACCACTGTTAAAGCATTCACCAAAATTTGGCTCAATAATATCAACAAAACCTGAACAAAATAATGCAGAACTACCATAAGATAATATAAATAATATCAGTAAAATCCAGCTTAAAAGTTTCATTGATACTCTCGTAATCCTAACGAGCCTTTAGAATAACTCGTTTTTAATTTATTTTTTATTGATGCATTAACCATAGCCGAGTTGCTATTTTGATTCAATCGCTTAGTAATAATCATGTTAGATTATCAGTTATTTAAGCACGCCAATACTAAGCGCTACGTTTCCCTCATTTACTGCTCATTCCCTTCTCTTTGTGCAAAAAAATTTAGTGAATTATTTACAAAGTGGTTAAGAGGCGCTGCGCTTAAGAGGAAAATAAGCAAATGCTGCGCTAATAACGTGAAGGCTATTACGTTGCGCTTATATGTGTCTGCCTTAAGCTACTGCCTTAACAGCCACATCGTCAGACGAAGTAAACAAATTTATTTATTGATTTAGAATTGACGGTCAAAAAGAACACTAGTGCCTATTGACAGAGTTAAGGCTCATATGTGTTATATTTCTTTTGTTATTGACTTTGAAATCTACTAGCTAACTTTGAATATATACTCACAAATTTTTGCTGTAGAGTTTTAGATGGTACTTCATCATGGCTTTCTGGAAGAGCTTTAAAATGATTTCCTTCACCTAGCCACTCTCTATTTAAACCTGTTTTTTCATTAAATTCTTTTTGTTCTGATTTGTTAGCATAATCAATGACCCATTGTTGCCCGCCATTATCGTAATAGGTAAACTGTCGCGAAAAACCTAATTCTTTATTTAAAGATGAAAAACGTTCTACAAAATGATCTGGTATTATGCCCGTTTTCTCCAATTTCCATCGCTTAGGTATACCGTTAACTTTAAAATCAATCCATTCCCAATCATCTGAATCTGTATCTATTGTTATATCTGAAAAAATCATATCACCATGGGTAATAACTCCCATTCTTTCCATAAACCATTTATATTCAGATCTAGAATCAAAGAACTCTAAATCGTACCAAATACAATCATCTGTATAATTGCGTCCTTTTACAGCAGAATCTCTCCATCCATAGAAATAATATAAAATTGAAAAAGGGTTCTCTTCAATATGTTTTTCCGTTTCTTCTTCCCATGTCATTTCATATACATCACGAAGAATTAGCTCTTTAGTTACACCTTCTGCGAATTCGTAGCCTAAATCTTTAAATACTTTGATTTGTTTTTCAAGATCCATATATAACCCCTTTGATAGCATAGATGAAAGCAAAATTCTCATGAAATATAATGCCACAAGCAGCGGAAAACACACGAACGTTTTAGCGCAGCCAGTGAGTGATTTTCCGATGACTTGGTTTGTTAGAAGCATATTTCCAAAATGTCATTCTACGGCCTCAATCAATCGTCCAGTCATTGAGATACCAACAAGACTAATTGGTGAGTCAGCAGCGAAAACGTAAAACCAAACTATTTGCATTTCCTGGTCTATTGAACAAACTTGGCTCTTTAGGTGAACAAATGCAAAAATCACTTCTTCAACACTGTATTTATCACGAAGAAATGACATAACTTTTTCTGTTGCACTACCAATTGATATTGGTGGTTCGCCATCACCTAAGCCCCAATTAGGACGGTTTAACAAATCATCTGGTGTAATAAATAGCTTTTTACCATTCCTCTCAAAAGTAGAGGACTCAAAGCAGCTGGGAAAGTAAGCATCAGCACTTACATTGATAGAAACTAAAAATAAAAGTAAATAAAGTGCTCTCATATCCATCCGTGCTTATAACACACCAAAACGGTTTATATTATATACTCTTATAATTCCACCAATAATTACCTTTGTAAACAAGTAATTAAAATAGCTAAAATTCAAAGCTTGTTATTTTGCATCAAAACGGCGGTTAATAATGTTATCGGACAAAATTAGGATCCTACTCATCAAAACAGGACTAAGTTTAACTTTTACCAGCGACCGCTTTTGCTCATAAATGCCAGTTAGGTGAAGTCCAAGTCTATTTATCGAAACTGTAAGATAAGATATGAGCCACTACAAATAATCATAACTTTTCTATTATTTAAAGCACTGCACTTTAGAGTAAAAAGATTGATATCGCCCTTGCCTATTTACTTTAAGTTAGCTATCACTTGCTCTCTGGTAGCCTAACTTTTTTATATGTTTTATTACACTTTGGACAAAAGATGTCTAAATCAAACTTATAATTCACACATTGAAAAAAGAATCCATAAACCTTACTGCCAATTTTTATGAATGTGAGGATAAATGCTGTTGCAACCATTAAGTTAAACTCATACATTCCAGCCTTATCAAGAGCCCAGTCAATAACAAACTCAACGATTAAAAGTGCAACCACTTTTTCGTGTTTTTTAATTGCGGCAAAAATTAGAACGGCAAAAGCAATAAAGCGAGCAAAACTTTGCGACTCCTCAGCTAAGAAAGCCACAATCCCAATGGGTATAGATAAACAAAGGCTGAGAAAGATAAACCCAACCATGTCTATTTTTGACATCCAAAAATGTATTTTGAAATCTTTTTTAGCCGCACACTGATTACACTTTAGCAAAGAGGCTCCAATTAACTGGTTTATCGTCGAGAAATAAAACTGAGAGTAACCTTTAACCTAAAAATAAAAAAGTGTGAAAACAAAAAAGCCATAACTTTCAAACAACTCAGGGCTGCTTAAAACTTATGGCTTAGCGCTTAAAGCTCAGCTAACTCCTAGAGCCTAAACCCTAGAACCTAGCTTCTGTTTTTAAACCTTAAACTTATCTATCGCGGCGTAAAGTACCCGAGCTTGCTCTGATACCTCTTCGCTAGTTTGTGCATTTCTTGATGAATGAGCTGAGGCATCTTCGGCGATATCACGAATACGCACGACGTTTTTATTCACCTCAGAAGCAACTTGGCTTTGCTCGTCAATTGCGGTGGCAATATGCGTGCTCATTTCCATAATAGTTTGCACATCTTCGGTAATAGAGTTCAGTAGTTCACCCGCCTTTGTTGCTTGTGCTGCGCTTTCGCCGCCTTGTGTTCGGCATCGTTGCATTATGCTTACGACTTCTTGAGTACGCCCTTGTAAAATCGAGATAATACTCTCAATCTCTTTGGTTGACTCTTGAGTACGCTGTGCAAGTGAACGCACTTCATCAGCAACAACAGCAAAGCCTCGGCCTTGCTCTCCGGCGCGCGCAGCTTCGATTGCGGCATTGAGTGCTAGTAAATTAGTTTGTTCAGCGATACCACGAATAACATCCAATACTGAGCCAATAGTTTCACCGTCTTTTTCAAGCTGTGATACTACGGTAGAGGCATTACCCAGTGAATCGGATAATTGATTGATCTGCTTAACCGTTGCTTCAACTTCTTTGCGCCCCTGTTGAGCACTTTGATTAGTTGATTCTGCTTTTTTGGCTGCGGCCTCGGTATTATGAGAAATGTCTTGAATGGTGGCTTGCATTTCCGTCGCGGCGGTTGCAACCATATCAGCTTCATGCAACTGCTCTTGCATACCCGAGCTCGTTGCTGCGGTGCTCTCCGATAAGTGATCGGTAGCAATATTTAAAGTCGTTAAAGCTGTATTTACTTCGTAAATGAGTTTTTTGAAGTCACTTATAAGACTATTAAAATCAATTGTCATGGTGGTTACTTCATCTTTACCACTGTGTTCTATAACAAGTCTTAAATTATTATTTCGACGAATTTCATTGATGGTGTGATACACCCGTTCAATTGGGACGATAATCGAACGACTTGTAAAGTACACCAAGATCATCACCAGCAAGCTGGCAACAATAAAAATTATTATTGCGAGCATTTGCGTTTTTGCAGCAGTAGACTCAACTTGCTGCTGAGTTGCAGTTGTAATTAAAGTAACTAAATCATCACTTTGTTTAACGCTGTCTCTCATTTTACCAAGTGCACCTGAACCTAAATCCAGACCTAATGCAACTTGCTCATCAACTAACAATTTAAACTTACTTTTATAAATAGCAAGTAAACGTAACAGCTCTGACTGGTCACTTGAAGCTAAGTTTTCGTTGCGAATTTGGCGCTCAAGCTCCGATACACCGTCTTCAAAACGAGTTAAATATTTTAAGTCAAAACGCAGCATAAAATCTTTTTCAGAGCGTCTAAGCTGTAACATCAAAGTGAGTAAATGATAGTTATCTTGTTTGTCTAACAACGTTTCCATTTTATGTACTGCGTCTCGCAGTTCGCCATAAAGCGCATCTTTGGGGTGTAAGCCTATTTTCTTCTGTAATTGCACAACCTTTTGAAAATCATCATTATACTGCTTAGCAAGTACTGCAAATTGCTCTACTTGCACAGTGGCAATATCAAGCTCGGCTGATAATTGAGCCAATTTTTTAATTTTAATCTGCAACTGTTCATATTCTTGATCGAATAACTCTAAGCTGCTTTCTTGTTTATAAAACAAAAAGTCTTTTTCGTACTTGCGCATTGACAGTTCATGTATATCGAGTTTTTCAGCATACTGAATCGTTTCATTTAGTTTTAGCATAATGCGTGCCTCATAAATAATGACGCACAACATAACGACCATAGCGAGACCAACAACTAATGCATTGACTTGTAAACGACGTTTAATAGTCAAATTTTGGAGTAAACTCATTAACAACAGCCTATAAAATAAATCACTGCAAGATAGTATAGTTAAATAACTAACAATTGGCTTACATTATTATTGTTTTTTACTACAGTGTTTTAAAAAATCAGTTGATTTTAAATTTAGCCTACCGAAGACCACAAATTTTGATGTAATTCCTGTGTGTTATGCCACTGTCTTGCAGCTAACCACTCAACTAATGGCTGTGGATCACTTGGAAAATTAATCTGTTTTTGTGAGGTACTATTGAGCCAATCATCCAACGCATTGGGGTTTAAGTAATTCATTACGTGCGCGGCTTTCATTGCTAATAATGTTTGTGCATTGGCGTCTTGTTCAAACTGCCCTGACAATGGTTTCAATAACAGTTTTTTACCTAATTTTAGTGCTTCGCTAGAGAGCTCAAAACCCGCATTTGCGATCACACCACTGGCATTAGCTAAATCATTTAAAAAGCCACCACGTGAAGGGGCTCGTAGATGAATATTCGCGGTTGAACTATTTTGTGCTTGCGGGTGGTAACAATAGAATTCTTTTTCAGGAAACTCTTGTAAGTAATCAATCACACTTCGCAGTTCTTCAAAAGGTAAATATACCAATACTTTATTGTCAACATTGACTGGATTATCATGCTGATGATGAGCAATAAAAGGAGGAATGATATTTTGCGCAAATGGTTGCCAATGCACGCCTAAGTAGGTATCAGCAGGAGCATAATATTTTATGAATGAGCGGCGCAGCAAACTATGCCCAAACATTGGTACTTTGGGTGATAAAAATGCAGCTTGATGACTCATGCCTATGACTGGCACTGCTTGGCGTTTTGCTGCCCATGCGGTGATCGGTTCAAAGTCATTAAACACAAAATCATAACCCGATACATCTAACTGTTTAATGTCTTTTAGTAATCTACATATACGGCTATTTTTCACTGTTTGGTAACTATTGACTTGACCATTTTGAGTAGTAAAAGATAACCCCCGAAAGCTGCGATAATTAGTAAACTCGTCCATATCAAAGTAATTCTGCTGGGCTCGCCCTGAAAACACATAATCTACAGCAATCCCCTTTTGCTTAAACGCATTCGCCATCACCCGTGCTCGGGTTATATGACCATTACCAGTTCCTTGAATGCCATAAAGTATTTTCATAAGGTAGCCACTATCAAGATTGCCAATAAACCACAGCTTCCCCCCATCAATGCACCAAGCACTACATCAACAGGAAAATGTACCCCAAGTAACACCCGCGATGCTGCGACCCCAGTTGCCCACAAAAAACATAACTCTGCGAATTGCGGGAAATACTGCGCTAAGATAACGGCCACTAAAAATGCGCCAGCACTGTGCCCTGACGGTAAACTAAATTTATCACTGGGCGTAATGTAAGCGCCTTTTACTAAACAATCACATGGCCGAATTCTGGCAAAACTATTTTTAGCCACGTAATAAATGGGTCGCTCAATTAAAAAGCCCAGCAATAGAGTCATCGCCATAAGCCGTAATTCAGCTTCACTGCTAAGCCAGCCAAAACCAACAGCGATTAATACATAAAGCCCTCCATTGCCTGTTTTTGAGAAACCTAAAGCTGAATTTTTTAACCATTTTGGGGCATTGCCATTAAATAGCATCAAAAACAAACTTTGGTCCAGTTGGACAACTTTTTTTAGCATGTTGTTCTCACTCATTACTTGCTCCTTTAATTGTGCAAACTCTGTACACAAATTCAGCTTAGGCGGTGAAAATAACAATTGAGTGACGCTTTTAAGACACTAATATTGCTTTTCCTGTTTTAGCGCAATAATTGTTTAAAAAGAGCGCAATTTACTGTTATTAAGTCGTTGTTATTGCATTTAAGAAAGGTATACTGAACATCAGCTCACGTATCTTTAGAAAGGATAGAAAAATGGATTACAGCACTTCAGATTTATGCGATCACTTTGCCGATGTGGTCGATGTGCTCGAACCTATGTTTATTAACTTTGGTGGTCGCCACAATTTTAGTGGCCGTATTAAAACCGTCAAATGTTTTGAAAATAATGAACTGATCCGCGACATACTCTCTCAAGACGGCGAAGAATGTGTATTATTAATTGATGGGGGTGGTTCAACTCGTCGCGCATTAATCGACATCGAGCTTGCTGAACTAGCTGTAGAAAATAACTGGCAAGGCATTGTGGTATACGGTGCAGTACGTCATGTTGATGAACTTGAAGAGCTTGATTTAGGTATTCAAGCAATTGCTTCAATCCCTGTTGCAGCAGACAGCACCGGGGCTGGTGAAGACGGCATTGGCGTTAACTTCGCTGGTGTATCATTTTTTGATGACGACTTTATCTATGCAGATAGCACCGGTATTGTATTATCTGGTGAAGAACTTGAACTGGAAATCGTAGAAGAATAACGAGTGTCAAACCACCTACATATCTATGATGAAGCGACTGTAAAACCTTGGTGTAGCAGTCGCGCTAATGAAAGAAAAGCATGGCAGTCAATAGCCCTACTTGACACTGGTGTTGATCCTTTACAAGCCATGCACGATGCCGCGCAATTTGGTATTAAGTATGTATTACTAGGTATTTGCGAAGATATCGGGCCACGCGCCAACTTAGGCAATGGTGGTGCCGAAGATGGCTGGCAAGCATTTCTTAAACGCTTTTTAAATCAACCTGATAACCAATTTTTAGCGAACGAAAAAGTTTTGTTATTAGGCGAAGTCGCGATCAGCGATTTGACTCTTGCGGCGCGCGATTTATCAAACCAAAATCCTCAGCAACTAACACAATTACGCCAGTTATGCGCCCAACTTGATCAACGTGTTGAGCAAGTGCTGAGCTTAATTTTTACTGCAGGGTTAGAGCCAATCGTTATTGGCGGTGGCCATAATAACTGCCTTGGTATTATTCGCGCATTAAGCAAGCATAAACAGCGCCCAATAAACGCGATCAACTTTGACCCTCATGCCGATTTCCGTGACTGTGAAGGCCGCCATAGTGGTAATGGTTTTCGCTATGCATATAACGAGCAACACTTAAATAATTATCATGTTATTGGCATGCACGAGCTGAAAAACAATCAAGCAATTATTGATGCTTTAGCTGCTGCCCAATTTAGTTATGATAGCTACCAAGCGCTGCAAGTTAGGCGCGAAAAAACCTTAACTGAAGCATGCCAGCAGGCACTATATAATCTAATTGATGCACCACTTGGGGTTGAAGTGGATCTTGATAGCATTTCATTAATGCCCGTCAGTGCGTATACCAATTGTGGTTTTAGTGTTAGCGATGCCGAACACTTTGTGCATTTAGCTGCCAGTCAAGTAAACAGCCAATACTTGCATTTATGTGAAGCAGCCCCCAACCAACATCCTAGTGGTATACAGGCCGGAATGAGCGATGCAGGGCAAATAATCACAGCTCTCGTGAATGCTTATTTACAAGCCAAAGCAAACTAAAAAACGATTACGGATGCTCTATTTGCCATTGTTTTAACCAAGAGATCATGCCAACACTGCTAAGTGGATGACTATAGTAATAACCCTGCGCGGCATAGGCGTTTAAACTTTTTACAAAATTAAGCTGCTCCAGTGTTTCTACCCCTTCGCAAATTACCTTCGCATTTTGTTGGTTATGCATATCAACCATACCACTTATCAAACTACGAACATGGCTTTGATGACTGAAATCAGCAGTTAATGAAGGCGCTATTTTTACATATGCAACGGCTAAATTTGGTAACTTAGCAAGCCAAATAGGGCTATCACCAAGGCCATCCACACAGACTTTAATACCAATGCTATTGATGCGTGCGACCATTGCTTTACCTTGCTCATCTAAACTCATAAACAGATTAAGTGGACACTCGACAATTAAATCGCCAGCTTGTAGTTGATGTTCGATAAAAATGTGATCAAGGAATTCGATAAATTCTTCATTTAGCATTTCAGAGCCAAATAAATTTATACTCAAAGGCATCGTTATGCCTTCCATGCGCAGTGCCATTGCAAGCTCTGCGGCGCGTTCAATAACAAATGTGGCTAATGGATAAGCAAGCCCTGCAACACGTATATCATCAATAAATCGATTAGCCGATAAAATCCCTTGTCTGGGATGTTGCCAACGCAGTAACAACTCTAAAAATTCAATTTTTTCATCGTGATTGCAAATGATGGGTTGGAAATACAATTCAAGTTCGCTAGAAAAATCGATATTTGCTAATTCTTGCAAACGCGCTTGCTGTTCTAATTGCTCTATTCTCATTTGTTGATGGTACACCACCACTTGTTGTTTTGGGTGGCTATCTAAAGCGAGGTAAGCAAACGAAATTAAATTATCAAAGCTATTTTCTTGTTCATCGCAATCAACGAAACTGGCCCGTGCATTGACTTTAATAGTGCAATTAGCCACATTAAACGGCTTCAAGGTGGCCCCTAGTATTTGATTGATTAATTGCTCATGTAGATGTTTTTGCTGCGCTAAATTACATATAAACGCAAAATTTAGGCCACCAAGGTGAGCTAATTTTTGTTCCCCAGCTAAATTAATCACTTCTTCAATAAGCAGTAGCTGCTTAATACGGTTTGCAGACTGCGCTAATAGTAAATCCCCAAAGTCTCGGCCAATATGCTGATTAACCTGAGCAAACCCCTCCAACCGGATAACCACCAACGCAGCTCGTTGTTGATTGTTTTTACGCCAGTCGTAATAGCCTTGGCGTAACTGCTTAATATCGGGAAGATTTAATAACGGCGCAGGCTCCATAAAGTGATTTATATGCGCTGCGTCATCAGCCTCAGCAACAAGTTCTTCATCATCAAAATAGCCAGACATCGCCAGTACAATGCTCGCCAGTACAATTAAATAAAGAGGTAACTCAAGTAGTAAATGAGCCGCTAAGCACACCGTAAATACGAGTGCTGAGCAACAGCTCAAAGTGAGCATAGTCCACTTATTTTGCGAAAATGACAGCCATAAATGCAAACCAATACTCAGTGCAAATAGTAACTCCAAAAAGTTAAAGCCGCCACTTAATACTGCCAACCCAAGTACCCCATTGCTGAGATAGCTAAAGCGCAGTAATGGCTTTTTAACCACGCACAAGGCACAGATCATCGCCATAAAAATAGCGCCGGCTAAAAAAGTAGGCGTCAATATATTGTTTAAAAAAGCGCTCCCTGCAGAATATTCAAGTCCCGTATTTGTTAATAGCGCAATTAAAATCATTTTTTGAGTACAACATTACAACAGACTAATTTAGTCTACCCAAAATCCACAGATTTAACAGTTTATTCACGCCAAATTGATAACTTAATTGTGCTGGGTGGGATATTTGCCAATGAGCTATATCGGCACGCATGCCGACTTTTAACACTCCGCGATCAGTTAAACCCAATGCTTTTGCGGCATTACGCGTAACTCCGGCGAGAGTTTCTTCAGGAGTTAAGCGAAATAAAGTACACCCCATATTCATCATTAATTGCAAAGAACACAAGGGTGATGTACCTGGATTAAAGTCTGTCGAAATCGCTATTGGTACTTGATACTGCTTTAATAGCTCAATTGGCGGCTGTTTGGTTTCGCGTAAAAAATAAAATGCCCCGGGTAATAATACCGCTACAGTGCCTGCTGCAGCCATGGCCTTTACTCCAGCTTCATCTAAATGTTCAATATGATCAGCAGATAACCCATTAAATTCAGCGACTAATTGTGCTCCTTGCTGATTTGAAAGCTGTTCAGCATGACATTTCACTGGCAAATTATGTTTTTTTGCGGCATTAAAAACTCGGCGAGTTTGCTCATTACTAAAACCAACATTTTCGCAAAACACATCGACAGCATCGGCTAAATTTGCAGTGACCACTTGCTCAAGCATCTCATTACAAACCAGATCGATATACTCATCACTGCGACCTTTATATTCCAAAGGTAGGGCATGCGCCCCCAAAAATGTCGTTTTTACATCAATCGGGTGATTTTCACCTAACAAACGTGCCACTTCGAGGATTTTAACTTCATTTTCGCAATCAAGTCCGTAACCAGATTTGATCTCAACGGTACTCACTCCCTCGGCATAGAGGGCATTGAGACGATCCTTCGCGAGCACAAATAAAGCCTCATGATCCGCAGCTCGTGTTGCTGCTACCGTACTAGCGATCCCCCCACCTTGCGCTGCTATTTGCTCGTAACTAACACCTTGTAAACGCTGTTCAAACTCTTCAGCTCTTGAGCCGGCAAACACTAAGTGGGTATGACAATCAATTAAACCAGGTGTTAGCCACTGCCCTTTTGCTGAAAGCATCGGCGTTGCTAATACGTCGAATTTAGGTAAATCGGCTTGTTTACCCAACCACACAATGACACCTTTGCGGATAGCCAATGCTGCATTTTCGATGGCGCCATAAGGGGCTGCAATACTGCAATCCATAGTTGCGATATTGGCATCTGTGATCAATAAATCCCAGTCATTAGCCGGATCATTTGCAGTGATTGTTGTCATATTAACTCCGAAAATTATTTTTTATCAGTCTAACAAGTCATCTTGTATATACAAGGTAAATATGCCATCTTATAGTTAATAACAAATTTAAAAGACCATAATAATTCAAATGACGACACCTAAGTTCGCACAAATAAAGCAATTTATTGTTGATAATATCCGCAGCGGCGCATGGCTTGAAAACCAACGTGTGGCTTCTGAAAATGAATTAGCAGAACAATTTAGTGTTAGTCGAATGACTGCGCGCCGAGCATTAAGCGAGCTCACCGAAGCGGGTATACTGACTCGTAGTCAAGGTTTAGGCACGTTCGTTGCCAGTTTTAAATCGCAATCATCATTGCTTGAAATCAAAAATATAGCAGATGAAGTCAAGGCCCGTAACGGCAATTATAGCTGTACAGTATTAGTGCTTGAATCTATCAGCGCCGTTGCGCCAATTGCGATTGCACTGGGTGTTGAAGTAGATAGCGTGGTGTATCGCAGTGTATTAGTGCATAACGAAAACGAACAGCCACTGCAAGTTGAGGAGCGCTTTGTTAACCCTGCACTAGCAACAAGCTACCTTCAACAAGATTTTACTGCGTTAACTCCGCACGAATATTTATCGAGCGTCGCACCATTAACGGAAGCGCGCCATACGGTAGAAGCAATAATGCCTAACAGCGAAATGTGCCAATGGCTTAATTTATACCATGAAGAGCCATGCTTACAGGTGATTAGGCGTACTTGGTCATCATCTGGGATTGTTAGTTTTGCCCGTTTAGTATCACCGGGTAGTAAGTATCGCTTAGGCGGACATTTAACTTTTAAAAAGTAATATGTAAAAAATAACATTAGAAAGAATATAAAAATCAAAAATGATGCGCTTCACAGCGTATTTTTTGAAACCAATAAGCTTGTATATACAACAGGAGTAATCTATGAACAACAGACTTGATGAATCTCGCGTTATCCGCGCCCCACACGGCGATAAAATCAGCGCTAAGAGCTGGCTCACCGAAGCAGCTAAGCGCATGTTAATGAATAATTTAGATCCTGAAGTAGCCGAACATCCACATGCTTTAGTTGTGTACGGTGGGATTGGTCGTGCAGCGCGTGATTGGCCTTGCTTTGATAAAATCATCGAAACTCTCGACAGACTCGAAGACGACGAAACGCTACTCGTACAATCAGGCAAACCTGTTGGGGTATTTAAAACTCACAGTAATGCACCGCGAGTATTAATTGCCAACTCAAACTTAGTACCTCACTGGGCTAATTGGGAGCATTTTAACGAGCTCGATAAACTTGGTTTGATGATGTATGGCCAAATGACTGCGGGATCATGGATCTACATTGGATCACAAGGCATAGTACAAGGTACCTACGAAACCTTTGTAGCGATGGCAAAACAACATTTTAATGGTGACGCTGCTGGAAAGTGGGTGCTAACCGGTGGCTTAGGCGGTATGGGCGGCGCGCAGCCACTTGCGGCAACCATGGCGGGATTTAGCGCACTCGTAGTTGAATGCGATGAAACGCGTATCGATTTTCGGATCAAAACCCGCTATGTGGATGTTAAAGCAACCGATTTAGATCATGCACTGGAGCTTATCAACGAGGCGTGTGGCAAAGGCGAAGCGCTGTCAGTCGGCTTACTTGGTAATGCCGCTGATGTATTTAGTGAGCTTGTTAACCGAGCTATTACTCCCGATGTAGTGACCGATCAAACCTCTGCTCACGACCCGTTGAATGGCTATTTACCGCAAGGTTGGAGCATGCAACACGCGGCTAAAATGCGTGAACAAGATCCACAAGCGGTTGTCAAAGCAGCTAAGCAATCGATGGCTGTGCAAGTCAACGCAATGTTAGCACTACAACAAGCTGGTGCTGCAACAACTGACTACGGCAATAACATTCGTCAAATGGCATTTGACGAAGGCGTAACAAATGCCTTTGATTTCCCAGGTTTTGTGCCAGCTTATATTCGTCCATTATTTTGCGAAGGAATTGGTCCATTCCGTTGGGTGGCATTATCAGGCGATCCTGAAGATATTTATAAAACCGACGCAAAAGTGAAAGAGCTTATTCCTGACGACAAACACTTACATAACTGGCTTGATATGGCTCGTGAACGTATTCAATTCCAGGGCTTACCTGCTCGTATTTGCTGGGTTGGCTTAAAAGACCGCGCTCGTTTAGCGCTGGCGTTTAATGAGATGGTCAAAAATGGTGAGCTTAAAGCACCGATTGTGATCGGCCGTGACCATTTAGACTCAGGCTCAGTTGCGAGTCCAAACCGTGAAACCGAAGCAATGAAAGACGGCTCAGATGCAGTATCAGATTGGCCATTACTTAATGCATTACTGAATACCGCAGGAGGTGCAACATGGGTGTCACTTCATCATGGTGGTGGTGTAGGTATGGGCTTTAGCCAACATTCTGGCGTAGTCATTGTTGCTGATGGCACCGACGAAGCAGCTGCGCGGGTTGGCCGCGTATTATGGAATGATCCTGCAACGGGCGTTATGCGCCACGCGGATGCAGGTTACGATATTGCAATTAATTGTGCGACCGAGCAAGGCCTCGACCTGCCAATGTTAAATAAGGAATAATCATGTTTAAACTCACCCTAACACCTGGAAAGCTCGATTTAGCAACACTGCGCCAAATTAATTTATCACCAGTGACGTTAACGCTCGCCAAAGATAGCGAGATAAAAATAGCAGCCAGTGCACAAACCGTGCAAGACGTGATTGATCAACACAGAACGGTTTATGGCATTAATACCGGTTTTGGCTTACTCGCCAATACTAAAATTGCTGAACATGAATTAGAGTTACTCCAGCGATCCATTGTACTTTCCCATGCTGCGGGCATCGGTGCTTATATGGATGACAGCACAGTACGATTGATGATGGTATTGAAAATTAATTCATTATCACGTGGCTTTTCTGGCATTCGCCTAAAAGTGATCGAATTCTTTATGCAGTTACTTGCTGCACAAGTCTATCCATGCGTGCCAAAAAAAGGCTCGGTAGGTGCATCTGGCGATTTAGCGCCACTTTCACATATGTGTTTACCACTGCTCGGCGAAGGCGAAATGCGCTATCAAGGTAAACTCATTAGCGCTGCTGACGGTCTTAAAATAGCCGGTCTTGAGCCATTAACACTGGCTGCTAAAGAAGGCTTGGCTTTGTTAAATGGCACTCAAGCCTCTACCGCATTTGCGCTTCAAGGGCTATTTCGGGCTGAGGATTTATATGCACAAAGCTGCGCGATTGGCTCAATTAGTATTGAAGCAGCAATGGGAAGTCGCTCGCCATTTGATGCACGTATTCATGAAATTCGTGGCCAACTTGGTCAAATCGATACCGCGGCAATGTTTCGCGATATGCTCGGTGAACATTCACAGATCAGCGAAGCTCATGTGGATTGTGAAAAAGTACAAGACCCGTATTGCCTACGCTGTCAGCCACAAGTACTTGGTGCGTGTTTAACGCAAATTCGCCAAGCAGCCGAAGTGTTGTTGTGTGAATCTAATGGTGTAACCGACAACCCATTAGTATTTGCTGATGTAGGCGATATTATTTCGGGAGGTAACTTCCACGCCGAGCCTGTGGCTATGGCAGCCGACAATTTAGCATTAGCGATTGCCGAAATTGGTGCACTAGCTGAGCGTCGTATTGCGTTACTCATTGATTCAAACTTATCAAAGTTGCCACCTTTCTTAGTTGAAAACGGCGGCGTTAATTCAGGCTTTATGATTGCACAAGTAACCGCAGCAGCATTAGCATCTGAAAATAAATCATTGGCGCATCCTGCTTCTGTGGATAGCTTACCAACTTCAGCTAACCAAGAAGATCATGTTTCTATGGCAACTTTTGCAGCACGTCGTCTGCAAGAAATGGCTGATAACACGCAAGGCGTACTGGCAATTGAATGGTTGGCATCTGCGCAAGGGTTAGAATTTAGAAAGCCATTGAAGGCATCAGCCAAAGTTGAACAAGCTAAAGCAACACTGCGCACAAAAGTGAGCTACTACGATAAAGACCGTTATTTTGGCCCAGATATCGAAGCAGCTAATTTATTATTACAGCAAGGTGAGTTGTGTAATTTATTACCTAAAGGCGTATTACCGTCGTTTTAAATAGCAAACTGATAGTTAAAACCAAGTGATTCAATAGCCGAACCATCAATGATGCGTTCGGCGCTTTCGTCACTCGTAAATGTAGGGGGGGTTGTTCCGTATTGCTGGCATTTTTGCTGATAGTAATCTGCTTTGGTTGGATGAGCTGGGTTGACTACATTGTAAATTGACGCTGCAACTTGCCAATTCTCCAACACAGTAACAATCGCATTAATAACATCTTGTTGCTGCACCATATTAACGGTTTGGTTGCTCGAACTTTGTAGTTCTTTGCCTGCCACAAAACGCCCAGGCTCTCGCTCTGGCCCAATTAAACCACCGAGTCTAAGTACTTTTCCACCCGCATTTAATACCAGTTGCTCAGCATCAATTAATGGCTGTTGGCGTGCAGTGCTTACTTTAATCTCACTTTGCTCTGTATAGGTTAGATTATCTTGAGCATACACAGCCGTTGATGAACACAACAAAAAGCCTTTTGCATTCATGGTGCCTGCCAGTTCAATGGCTAATTTTAACGTGGCTAAATAATGGCTATCAGCGTGGCGACTACGTGGTGGTATAGCACACACCCACCACGCATTATGTAAATCTAGTTGATGAGCTAATTGCTGATCTGCAAATACTAACTGGCGCTGAAAAGCATGTTGATGCTCTGCGCTGCGATGGGTGCCTTGAACATCCCAACCTTTTGCGAGCTGTTGTAAGCACAATGGCTGACCCAACCAACCTGCGCCCAATACTATTAATTGGTCTTTATTTTTACCCGCCACGTAACATCACCCTTACAATTAAATAGAAATTTGTTCACTTCTCTCATCGCACACAATAGCGATTAAGATAAAGATATGATTAGATAAGAGTGCTTACTCTACTAAATAATAAGAATGTGTGCACTTATGTTACGAAATCTATCATTACGAAAAAAAATCCTGTTATTAATTGGTGGCACTATCAGTGTGCTGTTACTTATTGCCTCGGCTTACTTTGTGAACCATATCGCCGCCTTGTCTCGTCAAAGTATTGAACGTGAAGCATACAGCTACTTACAAAGCGAACAGCTGTCAATGCAGAGCTATTTTGCTCAATATGGCAAAGTTGTAGAAACTTTTGTGAATAATCCTCATCTCGTTAACTGGTTTGACGCATGGGATAAACGCGACCAAACACTCCAAGGCGCGCCAGGCTACGAAGAAGTAAATCAAGACTTTATACGCATTAGTGGCAATGATGAAAATATTCTCTCGGCATTTTTTGCCTCCGCCAAAACCGGTGAATATTTTAAAGAGCATGAACGTACTACCCACTATAATGGCCAGCCGTATTACGCTTATAAACGTGGTTGGTGGCAAGATGCATTAAAAATTAACCGTTTATATGTCGGGCCCATTTCAGTTGATTTAACCACAGGTAATGCCTCTGCGGTTGTGCAACAGCCTGTTTATAATAAGCAACGCGAACTAATTGGTTTTGGTGGCGTCGATTTACAACTGAATAAAATCAATAAAATGGTCGAAGATATTCGTTTTAACGGTCAAGGTTTTGGCTTTTTACTCGATGGCGACCAAAAAGTGGTGCATTTATCAAAACGTACCAACCATAAACTTTCAATCACCGATGAAGGTCCTAACGGTAAAGAGGGGTTAGAAGTACTTGAAAAACAATTTAGCGACACGCAAGGCTTCAGTTCGCTCAACCAGCAAATGAAAAATAACGTCGCTGGTGATGCCAAGGTAACCTTACAAGGACAAGAGTACTTTGTGGTTTATAACCGCTTACAATTAGAGCATCCTTATCTAAACTGGTACGTGGGTATTTTAGTGCCACGCACTATGATTGATGAGCCAGTAAATGACGCGGTCATGACCACCACCAGCTCGGTCATTATTATTTTATTAATCATAATGGCAATGATTTTGTGGGCTACAAAAATGATCTCACAGCCGATCATCACCTTGACCCATATCATGCGCGATATTGCTTCTGGGGATGGCGATTTAACCCAAAAAATTACTATTGATAGCAAAGATGAAGTTGGCCAGTTAGCTCATCATATGAATACCTTTATTGATAAGTTGCACGTTATGATGCTTAATACCGCAGCACAGGCTGAACAACTTACCGATGCGGCGGCACAATTAAAATCGGTTTCGCAACAAACTAATGACGAAATTCAACAAGAAAAACAGCAGGTTGATAGTGTTAGCGCGGCAGTAACCGAAATGGCGACCACGGTTATGGAGATCTCGCGTAATGCACAACACACCAACAATGCAGCTGAGGAAGTCCAACAGATCACCGCAGATGGCGCCACTCGCTCGCAAAATGCACAAAGCGTGATGACCGCCTTAGCTGACCATATTGGCGAAGCTGCTAAAGTGGTCGCAGGCCTAGAGCAAGAAAGTGGTAACATCGGCGCCGTAGTTGATGTGATCAATTCCATTGCAGAGCAAACCAATTTGCTGGCGCTGAACGCTGCAATTGAAGCCGCCCGTGCTGGTGAGCAAGGCCGTGGCTTTGCGGTCGTAGCCGATGAAGTTCGCTCGTTGGCCAGTCGCACACAAGAGTCAACTGATGATATTCGCAACATGATCTCACGCTTACAGCAAATTGCACAGCAAGCTTCAACTATGATGCAACAAGGACAAGAGCGCGCGCAAAGCTCGGTTACACAAACTCAAGAAGTACTAGATGCATTGCAAAACATTGCTGACTCAGTGACTAAAGTACAAGATCAAAGTCATCACATTGCCACCTCAACCGAGCAACAAACGGTGGTTGCCGAAGATATAAATAATAGTTTAGCGGCAATTAATCACTTAGTGAACAGCACTGCAGATCATGCCCTTGAGCTTGCTGATGAAGCCAGAGACCTTAACGAGCTTGCCAGCTTACTAAATAAAACCGTTAATCAGTTTAAGCTTAAGTAAGCCAATATTGATAAGCAAAAGAGTGCTTCGGCACTCTTTTTTGTTGTAGATCAATATTCCCTCGACGCATCCTTTTTATACTAACGAAAATGATATAAAAGGTGCGCGTGATGATTAATTTACCCAAATGGGATCAAAGCTTAATAAATAAGTACAATGTGTCTGGACCAAGATACACCTCCTACCCCACAGCATTGTCGTTTAATGATGGCTATCAACAACAAGACTTGATCAGTGCAATTAACTCATCAAACAGTCGCAGCTTATCTTTATATATCCACATTCCGTTTTGCAGTCAGCTTTGCTATTACTGTGGCTGTAATAAAGTAATAACCCGCCATCAATCAAAAGCTGACTTATACCTAGATTATCTTGAAAAAGAAATCATCGCTCAAGCGCTGCTATTTGATAGCTATCAAGTACAGCAACTGCATTTAGGCGGTGGCACGCCCACTTTTTTAACAACCAGCCAAATGAGCCGTTTAATCGCGCTACTTGAGCTGCACTTTAAGTTTGCTCCCGATGCGGAGCGTGGCATTGAAATAGACCCTCGCTCACTGGCAACTGACATGCTCAGCCACTTGCGTAGCCTTGGCTTTAACCGTGTATCATTTGGCATTCAAGACTTTAATGATGATGTACAGCTTGCCGTTAACCGTCCACAAAGTGCTGATGCAGTAAAAAGTTTGATTGGTGAAGCGCGTGAACTCGGCTTCAAATCAATCAATGCAGATATGATTTATGGCTTACCACTGCAAACCCCTGAGAGCTTTAAAGAGACTATTGAGCAATTAATTGCCCTTAGTCCTGATCGTGTATCGGTATTTAATTACGCGCACTTACCGGATCGCTTTGCCGCTCAGCGAAAAATTAAGGATGCAGATTTACCTAGCGCTCACGATAAGCTCACCATGTTTAAGAATACCTTAGAACAAATGAGTAACGCAGGTTATCAGTTTATTGGTATGGATCACTTTGCAAAAACCAGTAATGAGTTAGCTATTGCACAAAATAGTAAGCAATTACATCGTAATTTTCAAGGCTACACCACTCATGGTGACTGTGATTTACTGGGTTTAGGGGTGTCATCAATTTCACAAATTGGCACTGCTATTTTGCAAAATCAAAAAGAGTTAAAGCATTACTATCACGCGATTGATAATCAGCTTGGCAGTGCAATCAGCAAAGGTATGAAACTTGATAATGATGACGTTATTCGCGCTGATGTGATAAAACAGCTTATTTGCCACTTTGAACTGAATATGCAAAGTATTGCTAATAGCTATCAACTCGACTTTAAAGATTACTTTGCCAGCTCACTGCAAGCTCTTGAGCCGCTAATAGCAGATGGCATGGTAACTATCAATGCAGACTTAATAACCGTCACAGCACGCGGCAATTTGTTTATTCGTATCATTTGTATGTGTTTTGATGCTCATTTACAAAAACAGATTAACGCGACTCGGTTCTCTCGGGTAATTTAATCTGAGTGCACAAGCATAAAAAAAGCAGACCGAGGTCTGCTTTTTTATTGATACTATAAAATTAGTTAAACACCACGTTTTCGCTACCAGGGGCTGCTTTAAACTCTTCAATGATTTTCTCACAGTCAGCTTTAATTTGCTCTGCATGAGTTTCTTCAGCACGCCAGCGAGCGCTGTCTTGTTTAAATATTTCTTTTTTCGAATATTTTTTACGAGCGTCATGAGTTGGCATTTCTTTTACCACTTCATACATCGCAAATATGCCTGGATAACGCCCTGGAAGGTCTTCGTCATCCGTAAAGCTGTATTGCGACATTAGCACCCAAATACGCAAACTCCCTTCTGAGAACTCACATTGCTCTTGGTGCATAGCACGGGCGATTAAATGAATGCTGTCTGCGAGCTTGGCATTTCGCTCTAAGCGTGACTTAGCTAACTTAGCTTGCTGCTTTACCTGCTCTTTCGCGATCAGTTTTTTTTGCGCACTGAGTTTATACAGTAATTGGCCAGCATAAAATGCCAGCCCCGCAATGATCACAGCGCCAACACTCAGAGCCAAGATCATTATGTTCATTATTTATCGTCCTCGTCATCTAACCATTCATTGGCTAAATCATTCGACAAGTAATGATCAAAGTCACTATTAGCTTCTTCGCTAAACTCTTCATCATCAAAATCGTCAGCTTCGTCTTCAATACCAAGCAATTCACATAACACTTGATGACGTGCAATACGGCTGTTGAAGTATTTAGCATCTTTACCTGTTAATAACTGGCCACTTTCATGTAACTCAACCAGCTTCAATAAGCGCTCATCATTTTCTAGCGCTTCTAATTCTTGCTCTGGTGAAAGTTCAGGCTGAACTACTTTTTTCAGTTCAACTTGTGGCTTCAAGTTACGTTTAAGCTCAATAACTGGTTCAGCTGCAACGGCAATTAAAGGGATTGGTTTTTTACTACCAACACGTTTATCTTTATGTTGCTGATTACTATTACTCTCAGGCTGTAAAGCGTCTATCGAGTTACGTGAACCTGGCTTTGCACCTTTGGTCTTTTTAACGCGTTGTTCTTTCAATGCACGCATTTCTTTAAGCTTATCTTTGCTTAAACGAACAGGACCGTTAGACGGGATTTTACGTGACTTTTTAGTTCTACTCATATCTTGATCATCTCACTTAAGAGGTTTTGAGCAACGCGCATTTTAGCGTTGCGATGCTGGCCTTGCCAGAAGAATTCGGTTTGTGCGGATTGAGGTTGGGTAACTCGACTACTTGCGCACTTTCTATACATTTAAGTATAAACAATGGCTATTGTAACAGGACAAATAAAAAGGCGGTAGAGAAAACATCTCTACCGCCTGCTAATCTGAGCGCCATTTAACTGGACACTTCTCCCTTCGACTTTTTAGTCTTTATTATTGTTATTATTTTTGTTGTTCCATGTTGTTATTATTTTTACCTTCCGTGTAACATTCCATTTTGTTTTTATTTTAAACTTCCGTGAGATTTTATTATTCTCGGTCTTCATTGACTCTTTTTTAATATTCCTTCGGTGACATCAACCGATGTCTTATCCCCGATAATCACGTCACACTACTTTCCGTGTAGTTTAGTCCATTTTGTTCTTATTGTTTCAGCGACAGGGGTTAATTTACGCATTAATAATTTTGTTACAACTAATTTATATAATTTTTCTTACGCAATACAAATTGCAACATAACCAAAACATTAAATTACAATGAGTTATAATAAAAATAAAAATAAAAATAGGATTTGGCTTACAGCAGGATATGGTCAATGTCTTACAAGGAAAGAGGTAATATCGACAAAACAAAAAATACAAAAAAAGCAGCCTGAGCTGCTTTTTGTAACCACTATAGATTTTAGGATTAATAATAAAATTAATCTATACTACTTTAGTGTAGTCCACCTAAGTACTTAGAAAGCACTTCGATATCTTTGTCAGTTAGCTTTTTGGCAATATCTTGCATCATGCCATTTAAATCATTATGACGCACACCATCACGGAATTTCTCAAGCTGTGACTTGATGTATTCTGGATGTTGAAAAGAAATTTTTGGAAACTTAGCTAATGATGAGCCATTACCACGTGGACCATGACATGCTGCGCATGCTGGAATACCACGTTCTGCGTCACCTGCTTTATAAAGCATGGCGCCAACGTCAACGATATCTTTAGGTGTCTCACCTTCAGACATGTTAAGTGACGAAAAATAAGCAGCCAAATCTTTCATGTCTTGATCGCTTAATGGCATTGCCATCGCGCTCATGACTGGATCCATACGACCCTCTTTACCACCTGAAGTCATACCTAACTTCAATTCAGTAAGTTGCTTATAAATATAATCCGCGTGTTGGCCTGCAAGTTTTGGGTAGATATTAACCGGCGCATTACCGTCTGGGCCGTGACAAGCCGCACACGTTGCTGATTTTTCTTTACCTGCGTTTACATCGCCATCAAATGCTGTTGCGTTGCTTGCTGACAACGCACCAAGCAATATAGTTAAAGATAGTGCTATTTTTTTCATGGTGAATTCTCTGTTTCCGACCCTGTATCATCTACAATATGGATGTTGTGATTTATATATTCTACACGATAATAAATTCTCTGGCACGTTTTCTACTCATATTAAACTTATAAATTATAGGGTTTTGACCTAGATTAAGCTTTGACCATATCATTTTAGTTGATTTTAGGCTGTTATCTTAGTCCAAATGCGCTTTTTAATAGTGTAGTAATAGTATAAAATGCGCCCCTTAAGTGAACTTTAATTAAGTAAAGTTTACTCGCTGTAATACTTAATTAAGTTTCTAGGAGAGCCTGTGCTCAAATCTCGTATCAAATATAACACTGCATCGTTCGTTACCAGCGCTCCAGATATCACTAAATTGCCTGCTGATACGGGAATTGAAGTTGCCTTTGCTGGCCGCTCCAACGCCGGTAAGTCTAGCGCCCTAAATGCATTAACTGACCAAAAGCTGGCACGTACTAGTAAAACCCCTGGCCGTACGCAACTGATCAACACATTTGAATTAGCCGATGTTGATGATATGCGTCTAATCGATTTACCTGGCTATGGTTTTGCTAAGGTACCGATCGAAATGAAAAAGAAATGGCAAAAGTCATTAGGTGAATACCTGCAAAAACGTCAAAGTTTAAAAGGTATCGTGATCTTAATGGATATTCGTCATCCTCTTAAAGATTTAGACCGCGATTTAATTAATTGGGCAATTGGTAGTGAAATTCCAGTATTGGCACTATTAACTAAAGCCGACAAACTAAAGCAAGGTGCACGTAAAGCACAGGTGCTGCAAGTTCGTCGCGAGTTAAGCAGCTTAGAGGGTGATATTACCGTTCACGCGTTTTCATCTTTAAAAGGCACAGGATTACCTGAAGTTGCTAAGAAATTAGATGAATGGTTCCTAGGGCCAATTGTTGCAATACCACCTACTGATGTTGAACAAACGCCTGAATCAGATGCTTAATCACACGTTTAAGTAAAAACGCTGACCCGCAGATTGAATGAAATAGCCTTGCTTATCAGCTTGTGCTATTTCTGCCCACTGATAAAACACACTTCTTGATACCCGAGCACTACAGCCATACGGTAACTGTAAATACGGCACATCATTGCCCTGATAATCTTGTACTACTAAAGGTTGTTCGCAGGTTACTAGCCAAGTTCGCTGTAAATTATCCACACAACATAACACTTGCCCTTGCTCTGTCATTTCAAAGCGCCAATTTACGATTATAAAGGGAGCATCATGGACAGTAATAGCTATTTTTTCGATTGGTGTTTTTAAGTAAAAAGTATCCTGCTCTTTGCAAAGAACTGAGGCAAACAGCTTAACCATAGCGATACGAGTAATTTTACTGCCACCGTATAACCACTCACCTTGCTGATTGATGATAATTGGCAGCTCGCCACAATGCTGCGGCTGCCATTGAGAAAATGGCTTGCTTGGCTGCTCAAGTGCAGTGGCAAGCTCATTCAAAGAGTGCATTATTTAAGCTTGTTCATCGTTAATGAAAAACTAACAGGTACTGCCGTTGCTATCGATGGTAAACCTGCTAACTTTTGCAATTGCATAATGCCATCAATGACAGCAAAGTCTGCGCCATTTATGATAATTGGGCTCATTGATGAAACGCTGATATCCCCTTGCGATGACAAGTTGGCTATAACATCCAGTGTAATCTCTTTCTTAGCACCATGAAAATCAAGTTCAGCACTAATACCTTTAAATACATGTTGGCCAGGCTTAAGCGCTTTTAATTGCGTGCTTAAATTAGCTGTTATGGTTGCGGTTGGAAACTTCGCTGTTTCAAATAACAACTTGGTCATGCGTTCATTACGGATAGGGATCATCGTTTCAACTGAGCTCAGATCAATATCAACTGAGAAAGAGCCATCTTCAGCTAAACTACCTGACACATTTTTGAAGTGATGCACTTCAGCAATACTATTTGACTTAATAGACACAAAACTTACTTTGCTTTGATCATTGTTAACCTGCCAATCAGCACAGGCAACACCAGAGACTAATAGGCTTGATAACGAAAGACCTAATATCGCAATTGATTTAACCATCACGCATTCCTTTCAAAATGAAAATGAGATTCAATGGTATCACTTGTTCTATGAAGTGCAATCAATAGCATAATAAATAACAGAGACAAAAAAAAACGACCCAACAAATTAATGCTGGGTCGGTATAGCAAACTGGGGAGAAGCTATCAATACGAGCACTCTTTCGAGTGCATCATCAACAGGATGTCCTACAGGATGAGGACGACGCGGACTTTACCAAACTAACCATGATAAATAAACTAAATACAGGTACTAACTAGTCGAATTGATAAACATATAACTAATACTACAAATTGCATGTTAATTTAACTTAATATTAACATTGAATTTCAGCTCAAAATTTGCTCTATTAACTAATTAGAATAAAAACTCCACACACTTTGTCTGTAAACAGCAGTTCAAAGCGTGATCAAACACACACAATAAAAGAGCACTGATCATGAAAAAAATAACCACTCTATACTTATGCTGCCTGCTATTTATCTTCAGTAATAGCGCTAATGCAGGCTATACCCAAACTAAATACCCAATTGTATTAGCACATGGCTTGATGGGTTTTGACGATGTATTAGGTGTCGATTATTTTTATCGGGTACCAGCAAGCCTCAGTCGTGATGGCGCACAGGTTTTCGTCACGGCCGTATCCTCGCTGAATAATTCTGAACAACGAGGCGAGCAGTTACTACAGCAAGTTGAACAGATTATTGCACTAACTGGTACAACAAAAGTAAATCTCATTGGTCATAGTCAAGGTGCGCAAAGTATTCGCTATGTTGCCTCACTACGCCCCGACTTAGTTGCCTCAGCGACCAGTGTTGGCGGTGTTAATTTTGGTAGCCCTGTTGCTGATGTGGTGCGCCAAGGACTGACTCCTGGATCTAAGCTAGAAGGTATAGCTAAAACAGCCTTTGATGCATTTGGCGGGTTAATCGCATTACTCTCTGGCAATAGTCAGTTACCACAAGATGCGCTTGGTGCACTGGAGAGCTTAACCACTGAGGGTGCCCTGGCCTTTAATCAAAAATATCCAGAAGGCCTACCTGCTGAGCAATGCCAGCAAGGACCTATGTATGCCAGTAATGGCGTATATTACTTTTCTTGGAGTGGTACTCGAACTTTAACAAATATATTTGACCCATCAGATGCAGCACTGGCGATCACTGCAATACTGATCCCAGGCGATGACGATGGCTTAGTCTCTCGTTGTAGTAGCCATTTAGGTTATGTATTAAAAGATAATTACCGTATGAATCACCTTGATGAAGTGAATCAACTGATTGGCTTTCATCATTTATTTACAACCGATCCACTGACAGTCTACCGTCAACATGCTAATCGCTTGAAAAAATTAGGCTTATAAACAATGAAGCAGTTGCTCATTTTAGTGTTAGTGATATCTATCACTAGCACCGCTATGATTTTTTTACTCAGCGACGATAAGCTTACAAGTGCAACGCCACCACATGTCGATCAACCGATGGCAATCGATAGCATTTTTGAACACGTTATTTTAGCTAGCCAAGAGTCCGGTGAGTTTAGTGCTTCGCAGGCTCTAGAACAGTGCGAAAAGTTAGCTGCATGCGAAATCAATAGTGAGCTATTTAATCGCTACCTCAGCTTTAAAATAGCGCTGGCAGAGCTGCAGCAACAACTCGCTCATTTGCCGCTAAGCGAACAATTAATTGCAATGATCGCTTTTCAACAACGCTACTTCAATGCAGCTGAAATCACTCTTTTATTTAACGATGATAATGAGTGGCAGCACTATACAATTGCCAAGCTTGAAATTAATCAGAACAACCATATTAGTGATGAATTAAAGCAACAATTGTTATCTAATTTAGAGGGCGAGCAACCTGAGCGTATTACCCAGGCACTTAAACCTAGTAACGATCTAAAAGCTTTAAACACTGAGCTAAAAGATGCCCTGCAACAACAAGACTACAATCAACTGGCAGCGGAATTTGGCGATGCTGCGGCAACAAGGTTAATCGCTCTAGAGCAGCAGCGCCAGCAATGGCAAACATTGAGTGAGCAACTCAAACAACAAATTAAACAGTTAAAACAACACTATGAGCCACAACAAGCAGAGCAAAAAATTACCCAGCTACTTGATGAGCATTTAACCACAAATCAAAAGCGACGGTTTTTAGTGTTATATCCATTGCATTAAATGAGTG
This sequence comes from Pseudoalteromonas sp. SG44-17, assembly GCF_014164235.1. Taxonomy (NCBI): domain Bacteria; kingdom Pseudomonadati; phylum Pseudomonadota; class Gammaproteobacteria; order Alteromonadales; family Pseudoalteromonadaceae; genus Pseudoalteromonas; species Pseudoalteromonas sp. SG44-17. The sequence continues at coordinate 94,302 of NZ_JACJEV010000011.1, forward strand.
ACCTACTATAGCGTTAAGAAAGTAGCCGAATGGCCACCTTTTAAAAAACTGACTACCCTATTCACAGACATAAAAAAGCGCGGCTTCACTCAATGCAGCCGCGCTTATATGATTTAAAAAGCTCAGTGATTAATGGGCTTGTTGCCAATTATCTCCGCTATCAGCTTCAACCACTAATGGCACATCTAATTTCGCAGCATCAGACATTAACTGGCAAATTTCTGCGGTGTATTGCTCAACACACTCAGTTTTGATTTCAAATACCAATTCATCGTGTACTTGCATCAGTAATTTAACCGTATTCGGTGCTTGTTCATACACCCATTTGTTGACTGTTAGCATGGCTTTTTTGATGATATCAGCAGCGGTGCCTTGCATTGGTGCATTAATCGCAGCACGTTCGGCTCCTTTACGGCGCGCGCCATTACGGGCGTTGATCTCTGGTAAATGTAAGCGACGACCAAAAATAGTTTCAACATAGCCATTTTCGGCAGCTTTCTCACGGGTTGATTCCATGTACTCAAGCACACCAGGGAAACGTTCAAAATACTTATCAATGTAATGTTGCGCTTCATGGCGCGGTACATCAAGTTGACGTGCTAAACCAAATGCTGACATCCCATAAATTAAACCAAAGTTAACAGCTTTAGCTTTACGGCGCATATCCGTGGTTACATCTTCTAACTCAACACCAAACACTTCCGCAGCAGTTGCACTGTGTACATCAAGACCATTGGCAAACGCATTTAACAAGCCTTTATCTTGCGATAAGTGCGCCATGATACGTAGTTCGATTTGGCTGTAATCGGCAGCCACTATTTTATAGCCATCTGCAGCAATAAAAGCCTCACGAATACGGCGTCCTTCTTCTGAACGAATAGGAATATTTTGCAGATTAGGATCGCTTGAACTTAATCGGCCAGTTGCCGTTACCGCTTGATGGTAAGAAGTATGCACACGCTTCGTTTGCTCATTCACTATCAGTGGTAATTTATCAGTGTAGGTTGATTTAAGCTTAGATAAACCTCGGTGCTCAATAATAACTTTAGGCAGCGGGTAATCGTGAGCCAACTCTTGTAGTACTTCTTCAGCTGTAGAAGGTGCGCCTTTTGGCGTTTTTTTAATAACTGGCAGTTCAAGTTTTTCAAACAACAATACTTGCAATTGCTTTGGTGAGCTTAAGTTAAATGGTTCACCAGCAATCTCATGCGCTTCTTTTTCCAGCTCAATTAAACGTTCACCCAAACGCTGGCTGTGTGCGGCAAGCATTTTACTATCAATCGCAACACCGGTGCGCTCAATATCTGAAATAACGCTGACAAGCGGCATCTCTATATCTTCAAATACCGATTTAAGCTTTTCATCGGCTGCAAGTTTCGGCCATAATACTTGGTGTAAACGAAGCGTAATATCCGCATCTTCTGCGGCATAAGGTGCCGCTTTATCAAGTTCGATTTGATTAAATGTCAGCTGCTTTTTACCTTTACCAGCAATGTCTTCAAAACTGATATTTTTATGGCCTAAATATTTTAGCGCCAACGAGTCCATATCATGGCGAGTACCAACACTATTAAATACGTAAGATTCAAGCATAGTATCGAATTTAATACCCTTTAGCTCAAAACCGGCATTAGCCAATACACTCTTATCATATTTTAAATTTTGACCAACTTTAGCTTTGTTTTCATCAGCTAAAATTGGCCCGATCTTCGCCATCACCGTCTCTAAACTTAACTGTTCAGGCGCGCCAGGATAATCATGAGCAACCGGTAAATACACGGCTTCGCCAGCTTTAACAGCAAAGCTCATCCCGACAAGTTTAGCTTGCATGTAATCAAGGCTGGTTGTTTCAGTATCAAAGGCAAATAGGTCAGCGGCATTTAATTGCTCGACTAAAGTATCTAATTGCTCTGTTGTCAGGATTGTTTCATAATGAGCATCAGCCACTTGCGGTAATTCATTCGCTTCACTAGGGACAGCCAAGTGAGTGTCTGCATCTTTTGGATTATCTAATAACTCAGCTAACCAGCGACGGAACTCACACTCGCCATACAAGGCAATCAGTTCATCACGATTTGGCTCTTGCAATTTAAAGGTATCTAAGTCTGATTCAACTTCAACATCGCATTTAATGGTAGCCAGTTCATAACTTAGCGGTAAATGATCGACTGCGGCGGCAAGCTTTTCGCCGATCTTACCTTTGATCTCACCGGCATGATCAAGCACACCTTGTAATGATCCGTATTTTTGTAACCACTTAACCGCCGTTTTAGGGCCGCATCCATCGACACCTGGGATATTATCTACTTTATCGCCCATCAAAGCTAAGTAATCGATGATCAGTTCAGGACCAACGCCAAATTTTTCAACCACAGTGTCTGGATCAGAAATACTGTCGGTCATGGTATTGATCAAAGTGACATGCTCATTCACTAACTGAGCCATGTCTTTATCACCGGTTGAGATCAATACATGGCGCTGCTGCTCTGAAGCAATACGGGCGAATGTACCAATTACGTCATCAGCTTCAACACCCTCAATACTAATAAGCGGAAAACCCATCGCCCTAATAATATCGTGCAGTGGCGCTATTTGCGTGCGCAAATCATCGGGCATTGGCGGGCGGTTGGCTTTGTACTCACTGTACATATCATTACGGAAAGTTTTACCTTTAGCATCAAAAACCACCACCATATGGCTTGGATCATACTGTTTGATCAGGCTTTTCATCATGTTAACAACGCCGTAAATAGCGCCTGTTGCTTCACCTTTTGAGTTAGTTAAATGCGGTGGTGAATGATATGCACGGAATAAGTAGGAAGAGCCATCGACTAAAATAAGTGGATTTTCAGGGATCTGAGCCATGATGTAATTGGATCCTAAATGAGAGAAAACGAAATATCTGTAAGCATGCCATAAGGGCACGCATAAAACGACTGTGAATTAAGCTTTGTTTAAACCGTTAAATAAGAGTAAGTTGTGGATAACTATGTAGATAACACCCACAAGCTATTCCTCCAAAGTAATTTAAAACTACTTAGAAACAAGTTAAGTGTATGTTTTGTTTTAAAAAGATAATACGAGGTTCTTTTTTTATTATTTTTATCACAATGTGGAAAAACATTTTATTGCTTTGCTTGATTGTGGCTTTTTACAACTAAAAAACGGTTAATTCATTCCTTATAAATAACCGGACGAGCATTCTACCACAATGGATCAAAGATCATAGCGATCCTTTATAATTTTTTCCTATTAGCCAACTTTAAAAAAAGCATATAGCGCGTTTTTGCTCTGCCTCGAGTGGATTGATCAAATAAAAATAATCTTTAACTCATCATTATTGATGATCACAAAATGATCTTAATAAGGCCATAACAGTCAGCAAAAGTCATGCTAAACTTACTTTATGAATAATAAATAAGGGCATAGTATATGAAAAAAATAGCTGTAATTTTAGCAGGTTGTGGAGTTTATGACGGTGCAGAAATCAACGAAGCCGTATTAACGTTATTACATATTGCCAAAGCCGGAGCAAGCTACCAGTGTTTTGCCCCTGATATTGAGCAATTGCACACGATCAATCACCTGAATGGGGAACAAATGACCCCTAACCGGAACGTATTAGTCGAAGCGGCACGCATTGCCCGTGGCGATATCAAAGCGTTAACACTGTTAGATGCTAATGACTTTGATGCTTTGATTGTGCCTGGTGGATTTGGCGCAGCTAAAAACCTGTGTGATTTTGCGATCAATGGTGCGCAAGCACAATTAAACCCTGAAATGCTCCGTGCAGCTAAAGCATTTGCGAATGCCAAAAAACCAGCAGGCTATATGTGCATTGCTCCAGCAATGATCCCATTGATCTACAGTGCTGGCGTAAAAACCACTATTGGTAATGATGTTGATACTGCTAACGCACTACAAAGTTTAGGCGCTCAACACATTGATTGTGCCGTAGATGATATCGTAATTGATGAGCAACATAAACTCGTAAGCACTCCAGCTTATATGTTAGCGCAGTCAATTTTAGATGCTGATGCAGGTATTGAAAAACTAGTCGCTGCGCTTTTGAAAATGAGCTAATTAGGTGCTACAAAAACCGCAAATCAGTCATTCTAAAGTAGGTGCTTTGTTGCGCTGACGCAAAAAATAGTGTTTTTTCATAAGAAAAATACATCGTAGCGTTTTATAAATTGCGGCTTAGCGTTATAATCGTTCTAAATTCCGTCATCTATCGTGATTGATCACGTTCAAATCGAAGTGAGCAAGGCAAAATGAAAAAACTATCAGCAGCATTATTATTGCTAGCAACCACCGCATACGCACAGCCATATGATAACTCTATGACTGAAGATGCGATCAAAAAACGTATCGCGCCTATAGGTGCCGTTTACTTTGAAGGCGATAAAGCAGCAGTTGCTGAAGTGCCAACAGGTCCTCGTACCGGTGAACAAGTTTACCAAGCGGCGTGCTTTGCATGTCATGGTACTGGCGCACTTGGTGCACCAAAATCAGCAGATGACTGGGCTCCACGCTTAGCTAAAGGCGCAGACACTCTATTAAACCATGCAATTAATGGCTTTAACGCAATGCCACCACGCGGTACATGCATGGACTGCTCAGATGATGAAATAAGCGCAGCTATTGATTTCATGAGCAAAAAATAATACTTAATTCTGTACTTTTTTTTATAAAGGGCTGATTTTTTCAGCCTTTTTTATTATACAAATAAATATTAACCTACCTTTATCACTATTTATTATTATCATTTTCTAATACTATTGTCCGCTTGACGATTCAGCAAAAAAGTGAAAATATAAGACCAATAAATATACAATAATAAAAATCGGTTTAATGTCACTGGAAGATATAACAGCTTTACTACATAAGCTGGAGCATAAAAATAATCGTTTAAAAGCTCTAGTCCAAAAGTATAAGCAATCCCACCACTTACAAAATGCCCTGATCCAATTATCAGAGCAAGCTAGTTCTGTTGCCGAATTAACGCTACTTTACCCTGCGATTCATGATATTTTGCAAGATTATATGCCAAGTAAAAGTTTTTACGTGGTGCTGTTAAATCAATTTAGTAACACCCTTGAACTATCTTACTTTGCTGATGAAAAAGATGGTATATCTGTGCCACTTAATCAAGATAATAATTTTATCCAAGGTGTCACTGGGTATGTGTTTAAGCAAGGTAAAACCACCTACTTCCAAGGTGATGAAATGCAGGCTGCTGCCAACAAGGGGTTATTTAAGTTACTTGGCACACCAGCAGAACATTGGGTAGGCGTCCCGGTATACCGAGAGCAAAGTATTATTGGAGTGCTAGTCGCACAAAGTTACGATAAACAACAAAGCTACTCTGAACAACAAATCGAGCTATTAGAAGTAATGTCGCTCTATTTATCAACAGCTATCGAACGAGTAAAAAAACGCGAACTATTAGAGTCTGAAGTAAAAATAAGAACTCGTGCATTAACACAGAGCAATGAAGCGCTTAACCTCGAAGTAGAACAACATAAAAAAACCCTCGAACGCCAGCATATTTTGTTTAAAATTTCAGAGTTAGCGACGCAAACAAAGCATATCAATGAAGTATATCAACAAGTACATGAAATAATAAAATCAATAACTTACGCTGAAAACTTATACATTGCATTGTATGATCGCGAAACAGGTTGGTTAAACTTTCCGTACTGTGTGGATGAATATAGAGATAATACCCAACCGCGTCCTTTCGCCAAAGGTTATAGCGAATTAGTATTACGTACCGAACAAACTCAGCTTATTGATTGTACTAGAGCACAAAAACTACTCAAGTCAGGCGAAGTCGAGCGACTTGGACAAGTCTCTGACTCAAACTCAGCAACCAGCTGGTTAGGTGCACCATTAAAAACTGCGCAAGGTGTAATTGGCTTAATAACTTGCCAAGCCTACAACCATAAGCATATTTTCAATCAAGACGACTTTGAATTAATTACCTTTGTATCACATCAGATAGCGACTGTATTACAAGCACATTTGGCTGCTCAAGCCTTAAAACAAAGTCATCAACAATTAGAGTTTCGGGTTGCTGAAAAAACCAAAGAGATCCGCCAAACCAATATGCATTTACAAATGCAAATTGAAGAGCGTAAAAAAATAGAGCAACAGCTGTATCATGATGCCCACCACGATCCACTTACTGGCTTGCCTAATCGCAGTTTATTTTTAACCCAATTAGAAAAAACTCTACAGCATTATCAACGTTACCCTGAACAACAGTTTGCTGTGCTGTTTATTGATTTAGACAAGTTTAAGGATATTAACGATCAACTTGGTCACCAAGCTGGTGATCAGTTTTTAATTAGCGTCAGTGAGTCTTTCTCACAATGTATTAGGGAGCACGATTTACTTGCGCGTTTAGGCGGCGATGAGTTTGTTATTTTATTAACTCATTTAACTGATCGTCAACAAGCCGAAGATGTTGCTAAGCGATTAATTGAACTAATGAAAAAACCATTTTGCATGAAAGGTATATGTGTACAAAGTGGTGCCAGTGTCGGTATTACCTATTCGAAAACAAACTACAAGCATACGGATGAAATTATTCGTGATGCTGATGCTGCCATGTATTATGCAAAAAATGCCGGTCGCAGCCGGTTCGAGTTTTACCATCCACTGCTTAGTGCCGGCACCAGCCCGTATGAGTTAGAAACCAGTCATCACTTAGACTCTTTACCAATGCATTTTCGCTGCTCTGAAATTATTACACTTGATGAACAGCATCAGTCAGAGTCGCTACTTGAAGCATTTGGTGAACACCCAGTACTTGGTAGCACTAGTTTTGAAATATTAAAGAAGTTTGCCGCTGATAAAGCACAACAACTGGAAGTGGAATTACAGTTATTAACTAAAGCGTGTCAACAAATCCAAACGGCACAACTGCAGATGGTGTTATTCCCTTGCTCGGGCTTATTACTGGAAAAAATTGAATTCCAGGCGTTATGCCAAACAATGCAAAACCACAACATAACGAAACAAATTTGTTTATTGTTTAATGAACAAGAGATCCGTTACGCCTCAGCGGTACAAATTAGTAATTTAAAAGTATTGAGTAAACAAGGCTATTCGATTGGCTTAAATGATTTTGCTAAAGATCGCTGCGAACTTAATTTACTTTGCGATATTAATTTCGATTATTTATTACTTAGCTCTACCTTTAGTAAACGAGTGTTACAACAACAAAGCTTTGATTTACAACTACAGGGTGTACTAGCAATAACTAAGATAAAACAAATAAAAGTAATCGCGAAAGGCCCTTCAATATTAAATTATAGAGCCTTACTAGACACTCATGGTTTATCACTATTTATTGGTAGGCAGCATGCAATTAGTTCTACAGCAACACTCCCAGCTGACTCTTCGAACGAGCAAATTTTAAATTAACGATATGCGTCGCGGATAACCAGTTTATTATCCGCAGCTCAGATGAACTACTCAGGCTTTTTCAGCATAGCACGTAAATTAGCAACTCTGGCTTGGCCCTTTTCCATTCGTTCGGCTTGCGTATTTGGCGCTTTTTTATTTTCAAATGCTAAATCATCTTGCGGTAGCTCTTGTATAAAGCGGCTCAACTCGGTTTGTGATGTTTCGCCAAATTGACGACGAATTTTCGCATAGGTCATGGTCAGCTCTTGCTGAGCACGAGTGATCCCCACATAAGCTAAGCGACGTTCCTCATCAACGTTTTCTTCATCAATACTTACTTGATGCGGTAATAACCCCTCTTCCATGCCTACCATAAATACGTAAGGATACTCTAAGCCCTTAGAGGCATGCAGCGTTAGTAATTGCACTGCATCGGCTTCATCTTCTTCTTCGTTACGTTCTAACATGTCACGCAACGTTAACTTACTCACCACTTCAGCAAGCGTCAACGGCGGATTATCCGCATCACCTGTGAGCATATCGGTGATCCAACGGTACAACTCAGAAACATTCTTCATGCGCATTTCTGCGGCTTTCGCACTCGGTGATGACTCGTATAAATAAGCTTCGTAATTTATTTGTCTGACTAAATCTTTTACCGCTTCAAGGGTATCACCACGTACCGCATTATCTGACAGCTCAACCACCCAACGTGCAAATCCCGCTAACGAGTTTAAACCGCGACCTTTTAAGCGATAACCTAAGTCATTATCAAAACAGGTGGCAAATAAACTGGCATGTTTTTCATTGGCTAGGGTACCCAACTTTTCCAGCGTAACTGTGCCTATTTCACGGCGCGGAGTATTCACAATACGTAGAAACGCATTGTCGTCATCTTGATTCACCAATAAGCGCAAGTACGCCATTATATCTTTGATCTCAGAGCGTGAGAAAAACGACATTCCGCCACTGATCTTGTAAGGTATTCGGTTACTCATTAACGACTTTTCAAAGCCACGCGCTTGGTGATTACCACGGTATAAAATAGCATAATCTTTATAACTGGTGCGTTTCATAAATTTATGCGAGATGATCTCAGCGACGACCCGCTCTGATTCATGCTCTTCATCACGACAGCCAATCACTTTGATCGGCTCGCCATTTTCTAACTCACTAAACAGTTTTTTATCAAATTCATGAGGGTTATTGGCAATCAAGATATTAGCAGCTTTTAAAATACGCTTCACACTGCGATAGTTTTGCTCAAGCTTAATGAGCCGTAAACCTGGAAAGTCTTTGCTTAATAACACTAAGTTTTGTGGTCGAGCACCGCGCCATGAATAGATTGATTGGTCGTCATCACCTACCACGGTAAAACGCGCACGCTCACCCACAAGCAACTTAACTAATTGATATTGACTGGTATTGGTATCTTGATATTCATCCACCAGCAGGTAACGGAAACGTTGTTGCCAACGCTCACGCGAGGTTGCATTATTGATCAGTAATAAGGTGGGGATCATGATCAAGTCATCAAAATCCAAAGCATTATAGGCGCGTAACTGGGTTTGATAACGCGCATACAATTGCGCAAATAGCGCTTTTTGTGGCTCTCGCGCTTCGCGAATCGCTTGCTCTGGTAAAATAAGCTCGTTCTTCCAGCTGCCTATTTGCATTTTTAATAGATTGAGTAAATCTTTGTCTTTTTTTAGCTCTTCTTCAGTTAAGTCAGCAATTAATTGCCCAGTATCTTGATCATCAAATAATGAAAAGCCAGGTTTAAAACCCAGCGTTGTTAGTTCTTTTTTAATGATCTCAAGGCCTAAGGTATGAAAGGTAGATACCCACAAGCCTTTTGACTCTTTTTTACCTAACGTTTGAAAAACTCGCTCGCGCATCTCTTTCGCCGCTTTATTAGTAAAGGTCACCGCGGCAATATTACGTGCTTGATACTCACATTTTTGTACTAAGTAAGCGATTTTATTAGTAATTACACGAGTTTTTCCTGATCCCGCCCCCGCCAGCACTAGGCATGGACCACTAATATATTTTACCGCTTCATCTTGTTTAGGATTGAGTTTCATATCGACCAAAGAGATTGCATTAAAGACGGGCAATTTTAACGTAATCACTACAATACGCCTAGCCAATAAGGTAACATTAGCCATTATCATTTACGCGACAGTAAGGGACAGACATGATCAACCCAGCAAAACTTGAAGAAATTGCCAAACAGATTTCCAGTAACATGCCGCAAGGCGTTAAAAACCTTGCCGATACGTTTGAAGCGAAAACCAAACAAGCTATTCAAAATAAGCTTGCTGAGATGGACTTTGTCAGCCGTGAAGAATTTGATGTACAAAGCCAAGTACTAATTCGCACCCGCGAGAAGCTCGTTGCATTAGAAGCGAAAGTTGCACTACTTGAGCAACAACTCAGTAGTAATAAGCAAAGCGAGCAACCCGAATAATAATACCGTTTTAGTTATTACTTCAGGCAGCTTCGGCTGCCTGATTTGTTTTACGCCTTGCATACACGCGAACACCTATATACGATACGTATACGTTTTATATATAGGCACTGTTATGGGTATCGTAAAAATCAGCGATCAACTGCACGAAGAGATCCGCAAAGCCAGTACCACTATGGTACGATCTATAAACTCTCAATCTGAATACTGGATAAAGATAGGCATGCTAGCTGAGCTTAATCCAACCATGACCTACTCCGAAATAATCAAACAGCAACTTGCACAAGCCGATGTAACAGCTGGAGAATCTTTGCATGAGTGAAATAATTATTAAAAATCCCGCACAAATAGAGCTAATGCGTGAGTCTGGTCGCCTACTGGCAAAGGTGTTTGCCTATTTAGATCAACAGGTCAAAATCGGCATCACCACCATGGAGATCAATGATTTAGTAGAGCGCTATATTGTTGATGAACTTGCTGCACGTCCTGCCAGCAAAGGCCAATACGATTATCCTTATGTGTTAAACAGCTCAGTAAATGAAGTAGTCTGCCATGGTTTTCCAGACTCTAAACGCGCATTAAAATCAGGCGATATCGTCAATTTAGATATTACCCTTGAGAAAAATGGCTTTATTGCCGATTCAAGTAAAATGTATATGCTTGGTGAGGTGTCACCGTTGACCAAGCGCTTAGTCGAAAAAACTTATCAAGCAATGTGGCAAGGCATCAAGCTCGTAAAACCGGGAGTGAGGTTAGGCGATATTGGCAACGCTATCGCTAATTTTGCCCATACTAATGGCTATAGCGTTGTACGTGAATACTGCGGACATGGTATTGGTGAGCAAATGCACGAAGAGCCGCAAGTTTTACATTATGGTAAACGCAATACCGGCGTTGAACTTAAAGAAGGCATGACCTTTACCATTGAGCCGATGATCAACCAAGGGGCGGCAAAAGTAAAAACTAAACCGGATGGCTGGACTGTGGTTACTCGTGATAAAAAGCTTTCTGCGCAGTGGGAGCACACTATTGTCGTCACCGCTGACGGCTATGAAGTACTGACTTTACGCGAAGAAGAAATTGCCATTGCGACGATATAAGTCAGGTTAACACCATGGCCATTTTATTAGTAAATGATCCATTGCCCCATTTGAGCTTTCAAAAATTCGTACCCGATCAACGCTTAACTGATTGGGTGCAGTGTTATTGGAAAATAGGTTCAACAACCACACAAACAACACAGTTCTTTACAGAAAAGCTCTACCCTGATGCAGGCGCAAGCCTAACAATTGATTTTAGCAATGCGACACCCGTTATTACCTTCGCATTTAATCGTCAAACGCAGGCAACAACTTTCAGCAATCAGGATTATTTAGTCAGTATTCGTTTTGCGCCTACTGGTGCTTATCACTTATTAGGTATAACGCTACACGAGTTAGCTGAAGAAAATTATCTACTCGGTGAAGATTTTACCCCAAGCTGGTATCACAGTTTAATAGCATGTGTTGAACAAATGCAAAGCAGTCCACTAACCAGCCAACTGTATTTACTCGAGCAGTGGTTACTCAGCCAAGCAATCAACAATCAACTCGTAAAAAGCAATACCATTAAAGTGATCAAGCAGCTTATTCAACTCAATAATTCCACTAGCTGTATAGGCAAACAACTTGGCCTGACACGACGTACTCTTGAGCGTCGCTTAAAAAAAGAAGCCGGGGTTAGTCCAACTCAATTACAGCAATTTTACCGACTAAAAGCCGCACGCACGCTACTTGCTGACAGCCAAACACCGATAACAGATATAGCCTTACAATGTGGCTATTATGATCATGCTCACTTTTGTCATGCCTTTCATAATTCTACTTTTGAAACACCACTGCAATATCGCAAGCGAAAAACACCGAAAGTATAGAGGGTGTTTTCACCATATAAAAAAGCCAAATGAAAAAAGCACATCGACTTAGCCTTTAAAACTAAGATTACAATTATTGAAGGTAGCCGCCGCCCAGATAGGGCGCAGTGCTTAGGTTACGTACTTATTCTACTACGTAACGTTCAAATACTTTAAGCCCTGAACTTTTATAGTTAACATCAACTTCATCGGCACAAGTTACTACTGACTCTAAGTCGTGTAAGTGACCATTTGCAAGACCATAAACCCATCCATGAATAGTCAACTCCTGACCACGTTGCCATGCTTCTTGGACTATATTAGTACGGCATACATTGCGTACTTGCTCTATCACGTTCAATTCAATCAGGCTATTGAGGCGGTCTTTCTCAGCGAGTGCATTAATCTTTGAGGTGTATTTCTCTTTTACATCACCGACGTGACGAAGCCAGTTATCAATTAAACCAAATTTAGCATCGTTAAGTACAGCCTGAACCCCACCACAACCATAGTGGCCAACAACCATAATATGCTTTACTTTCAACACTTCGACAGCGTACTGCATCACTGACAAACAGTTATGATCGGTATGCACCACTACATTCGCTACATTACGATGAACAAATAGTTCACCTGGCATTAGATCTACAATTTCATTAGCAGGTACACGAGAGTCAGAACAACCAATCCACAGATACTCGGGGTTTTGTTGCATGGATAGGATTTTAAAAAATTCCGGATCATCTTTACACGTTCGTTCAGCCCAGCGTTTATTATTTTCAAATAAGTTTTTTAACTTTCTCATTTCATCTCTTTTCTGTCTTTGGCGGTTGCTTGGATCAGGATATTACGTGGCGTTAATTGTTTTTCGCAAAACGTCTGCACACTGACTTGGTAACCTTGTTGTTGCAAATATAAAGCACGATCGAGCACAAGCCAAACCTCAATTGCTCTTCTAAACACATGACGGACCAGTTCGATGCGTTCAGTGACTTTTTTGCGCATTTTGCCTTTTCTTAAAAAGTATTCATAATCAATACCTTGCGGTATATCTAGTGCCTTTTTATCTGCTGCCCATGCACAAAAAGCTTTAAATGAATCTGAAAAAATAGCTTTATTAACTGAGGGGACACTGACATAATTTTGTTCGCTGGTGAGGCTTTTGCGCAAAGCATCAAAACCCAATCGCCATTGCACTTCAGTTTTACGAACTTTATCTACCCGAGAAGGCGCTGTCACCGTTTCTTGTAGTGCTAATTTTAAATCACGATGCGTTAACTGCAGTTGGCTACGCTTACCGGCATCGCTCATAGCTTGATAATCATTCGGGGTGAATAAGTGATAGCAACACGGCGATAGACTGATTTTTTGCGTTTGCGCGCTAGCCGCGTTACTCATAAACGCCTGATGTAATGCCCCGCAGGCATGCAGCGCCACTGCATGTTGTGCTTGTTGAAAATACCCAGTTACATCATCTTTGAGCACATCGGCTTGACTAAAGTGCATGGCTAACCCTTGTAGCTGAGCACTTTGCTGGCCTTGCTCACATAAATGTTGTTGCAATTCGATGCTGTGCACACTCGGCGCACGGTTAAATGCCAGCATACGTCCTAAATGGCCTTTACCCGCACACCATTCTAATACAGGTAATTGTGATTCTTGGCCAAGCGCACAAACAAAATCTTGCAGCTGCGCAAACTTGCGCCCTTTAATACCATTGCTGATCCAAAACGGATATTCGCTACGCGTAGTGGAGGCTTGAGGTAAGTAACACAATGTAGCTAAGTTATTGACTACGGGAATATACGGGCTAAAAAATTGATACAAGGCATCTTGATTGCTATCGAGATCGGCAACTTGTTGATCGCTCAACAGCGTTAATGGTTGTTCTAATTCAGGCCATGGCAGCTGATCAAAATCGAATGCAGTGCATTGCCAATAATGGCGAGTACTATGTAATAAGTTATCTAGGGCTGTAAACTGCTCAGCAAGGATCATGTGATTTTAGCGATGGTCATTTCATTTATGCATTATACGCTTTTTCTGAACATCAAGCGTAAATAAAGTGGTATAGATAACAAACTAATTATAATTGCCGCAATAAGCATCCACGACATTTTAATTTTTTCAGGTTCAACATACTGGTAAATAAAGCCATCTTGCGCCTGATTAAATTCGTCTTGCTCAATCCCGTATAGGTCAGCAATCAACCGCCATTTCGCTATCGACATAGATCCTAAATTAGTGCCCGGTGGTAAAATATAATCACTCAATACTTCAGCTTCATAGGCAAGCTGAGAAAAACTTTTATTGGGTGCGTATTGGTGTTGAGTTAATGCAATTGTTTCATCCATATGCATCATTGCATAGCGCCAGCCCTTTAAGCTGGCCTGATAAAATGCTTCAACTGTTTGCGGATGTTGTTCGAGCATATTCTCTGTGGTGTAAAGAATATCGCTATACACATTAATTCCATACTTCTGCGGGCAAATAAGTCTATAGTCGATGCCTTGCTCACGCATAATATACGGCTCATTAGTCACGTACACTTGCATCGCATCAATACTCCCAGCTAACCAATCCGCACTGCTGTTACCACTTTCATAAGAAGGTAAATTATTCGTTTGGATACCACTGCGTTCGAGCATTACCAATAATTCGGCATTTTCTTTGCGGCTGATACTGCTAAGACGCTTATTGACAAAATCCCGAGGATGAAAAATATCGGAGCTTTTTTTTACCATCCAACAATAAGGAGAAAATTGTAAAATAGCAGCCATTGCCACCAAGGGTTTACCAGCGATCCGTTGCTGTAAAATACCTGAGTGCCCGACCCCGAAGTGAGCTTGGCCCGCCAACACTTTAGTGAAGGTATCTGGGTTATCAGGATCTGCCGGTAAAATAGTGACGTTTAGCCCTGCCGCTTTGTAAAAGCCTTGTTGCTGAGCCATATAGTAACCAGAAAATTGAAATTGATGCGTCCACTTTAGTTGTAAAGTCACATCCGCTGCCGCAAAACTTTGCCCGCTGAGTATAAGCAAAGTGGCATAAAGCTTAAGTTTCAGTCCTTTAAATGACAAATCGTGATCTAATAAGTTAGCTAATATTGCTATAACTATAGATAAGATATTCGATTAACCCAAGACTTTAAGTTTGCAAAGAGACAAAAAAACACCTCAATTGAGGTGCTTGCTTATACTAAAACCACTTCAAGATACATAATTCGTATCTTGAAGTGGTTTTAGTATATATCTTTAATTATTAACCGCTTTCACCCTATCGATGGGACGTTGAGTAGTTAAAAATTGGGTAAAACACGGATTCAGTGTTTCATCTTGCACACTGTAACCTAAGCGATTTAAATGCTCGTTGAATATCTCATACTGACTAGGCTCAATCGCAAACCCTGCTAATACATTTCCCATCGAACCACCATGATTCCGATAATGAAACAAAGTAATATTCCAATTGCTGCCTAAAGTATCTAAAAAGCGCGCCAGTGCGCCTGGATATTCAGGAAATTCAAAGCGTAATAACCGCTCATGCATCTGCTCAGGTGCTTTACCACCAACCATATAACGAACATGTAATTTAGCCAGTTCGTTATCTGATAAATCACAAAATTGATAGCCATTGGTGGTTAAATCAGCTGTGAGCTCATCTAACTCTTGCTGACCTTGGCGCAGTGCAACACCAACAAATATTTGCGCTTCACCAGGGCCTGCGTAACGGTAGTTAAATTCAGTAATAGCGCGACCACCTAATGAGGCGCAAAACTGTTTAAAGCTGCCTTTTTCTTCATTGATGGTTACTGCTAACAACGCTTCGTTTTTCTCTCCCAGCGCAGTACGCTCAGCCACATAACGTAAGCGGTCAAAGTTTAAGTTTGCGCCAGATAACACAGCTGCTAAATGCAGCCCTTTTTGGCCTGTTTGCTGACACCATTTTTTCAGCCCAGCCGTTGCCAGCGCACCTGATGGCTCAGCAATCGCACGGGTTGAAACAAAAATATCTTGCATCGCCGCACATATTTCATCACCGGTTACAGTGACTACTTCATCACAAAACTTTTGCGCTAAGCGAAAGGTTTCGGTACCAATAATTTTTACCGCAACACCATCGGCAAAACTACCAACCCGTTCAAGCTCGACGGGTTTGCCTGCTGCAAGTGCCGCTTGTAAACAGGCACTTTCATCAGCTTCTACACCGATTACTTTGATATCTGGGCGCAATGACTTTATATACACGGCCATACCAGCAAGTAAGCCACCACCACCAACTGGAATAAATACCGCATCAAGTTGATTAAGCTGCTGCATTAATTCACGTGCAACCGTGCCTTGCCCTACTATCACATCAGGATCATCAAATGGAGGAACAAATATGCCGTCGCGCTGCTCAGTAAGTTCCAGTGCATAAGCTTTGGCAGCATCAAAATGATGACCATGCAAAACCACTTCGCCACCAAGCGCACGTACCGCATTGACTTTGATTTCAGGGGTCGTCACTGGCATTACAATCGTTGCTTGATGCCCTAAGTGTGATGCACTGAGCGCCACCCCTTGAGCATGATTACCAGCTGAGGCGGTGATCACCACTGAACCGGCTGGCAGTTTAGCCAGTTTGTTGTATGCACCACGCAGTTTAAACGAATAAACTGGCTGCTGATCTTCGCGCTTTAGCCATACTTGATTACCAAGACGAGCACTGAGTTCAGCCATTTCGCTAACCTCAGTAACTTTTGCCAGTGGTTCCATATTAGCCTGGATAATAGCGCGAAAATAATCGAGCTCTTGAGAAACCATAATTAACTAAGCTCCTCCAGTTTGGCTAAATCACGCACCGCGCCTTTATCAGCACTGGTTGCAAGTAGCGCATACGCTTTTAGCGCAGATGATACATAACGTTCACGATCGAGTGGTTTGTACGCTTGTTTACCACGAGCAAGTTGCTTTTGCTTACGCGCTTCAAGTTCTTCATCTGTTAACGCTAACGTGATTTCGCGGGTAGCGATATCGATAATAATTTTATCGCCGTTTTCAACGTAAGCAATGGCACCGCCACTGGCCGCTTCTGGTGAAACGTGGCCAATTGATAAACCTGACGTACCGCCCGAGAAGCGACCATCGGTTATAAGTGCGCACTGCTCAGCCAAACCTTTTGATTTTAAGTAACTGGTTGGGTAAAGCATTTCCTGCATGCCAGGTCCGCCTTTCGGTCCTTCGTAGCGAATAACGACTACGTCACCGGCTTTTACTTCGTCATTTAAAATGCCTTCAACTGAATCGTCTTGTGATTCATACACCACGGCGGTGCCTTCAAAGTGTAGCATTTCATCAACCACACCCGCGCTTTTCACAATACAACCATCAACAGCTAAATTACCCGATAGTACGGCTAAGCCGCCATCTTGGCGAAACGCATGTTCAACGCTACGGATACAACCATGTTCACGGTCATTATCGCCTTCATCCCAACGACATTCTTGGCTCATTGCTTTGGTGGTACGAATGCCCGCAGGTCCCGCTCGGTAAAACTTTTGCGCTGCTTCGTTGTTTGGATCAGTGGCATCCCATTTTTTAACTAGCTCTGCCATAGTCATGCCAGCAACATGGTTTACCGACAGATCCACTAAGCCAGCTTTGCCAAGCTCGCGAATTATTGCCATCATGCCACCAGCACGATGCACATCTTCAATATGGTATTGCGCGGTTGCAGGCGCTACTTTACATAAGAAAGGTGTTTTACGAGATAACGCATCAATGTGCGACATATCAAAATCAACACCGGCTTCTTGCGCAGCTGCAAGTAAATGCAATACGGTATTTGACGAGCCACCCATAGCAATATCAACCACCATGGCATTCATAAACGCGGTTTTATTAGCAATGGCGCGCGGTAGTACATCTTTATTATCTTTTTGGTAATACTCACGGCATAAATCAACAATTCGTGCACCGGCTTCAACATACAGTTGTTTACGATCTTTATGAGTCGCAAGTGTAGTGCCGTTACCTGGTAGTGCGAGGCCAATTGCTTCGAGTAAACAGTTCATTGAGTTGGCGGTAAACATGCCCGAACACGAGCCACACGTAGGACATGCTGAGCGCTCTACTTGCTCTGAGTCAGCATCACTTACTGATTCATCAGCACCTTTTACCATGGCATCAACTAAATCTAGTTTGATATCAATATTGGCAAGCTTAGTTTTACCTGCTTCCATTGGGCCACCAGACACAAAGATTACTGGAATATCTAAACGAAGTGCCGCCAGCATCATTCCTGGGGTGATTTTGTCGCAGTTAGAAATACATATCATTGCATCGGCGCAGTGACCATTTACCATGTATTCAACTGAGTCAGCAATTAAGTCGCGCGATGGTAATGAATACAACATACCGCCGTGGCCCATGGCAATACCATCATCAATGGCGATAGTATTAAATTCTTTTGGCACACCACCCGCTTGAGTAATGGTTTCTGCCATAAGCTCACTGAGTTGGTTAAGGTGCACATGACCCGGTACAAATTGCGTGAATGAGTTTACAACCGCAATAATCGGTTTGCCAAAATCGCTATCTGTCATTCCTGTTGCACGCCATAATGCACGAGCACCTGCGCGCTTTCGACCTTCAGTTGTTGTTGCACTTCTTAATTTAGCCATAGTTACCTCAGTGTTTGCAGTTACTTTTAATATGTAACTGACATCCTCATTCTTAAATTTTTATTGCTAGAGGGAAAGACCCAATAGCCCTGTTGATTTAGTTTTCACAGCAAACTACATTGCTTGCTGTTGTAAATTTTCTAGTGTTACTTGCTTAACGTCCACCAGCTTATTGAGCTGCGTGGTTAATAAGTGAATTGGCTTATCACTGTCGACCGTCATAGCCACATAATACTGACCATCATCCATATTCAATTGAAAATGGGTTAAATCAAAACCACGATGACGAACTACACGCAAAAAGCGCTCAACGGCGATACTTTGATTTTTTAAAGCGACTGTTAAACTGTGTTTCATTTTCCACTCTCCGTCATCATTTCGTCATTCGCGGCACCTGGCGGTACTAGCGGCCAAACATTTTCTTTATCGTCGATACAGGCATGTACTATATAAGGACCTTTACTATTTACTAATGCTGTAATTGCATCATCAACTTGGTTAGCGTGGGTGATCGTTTGCCCAGCAATACCAAATACGGCAGCCAATTGCACAAAATCAGGGTTGTCTGATAAATCAGTTTCAGAATAACGCCCTTCAAAAAATAACTCTTGCCATTGACGAACCATACCTAAACGTTGGTTATCCAAAATTAATATTTTTACCGGTAAATTGTTACGACGAATAGTGGCTAACTCTTGAATGTTCATCATGATTGAACCATCACCAGAAACAGTGATCACAAAATCATTTGGTCGAGCTACTTGCGCACCAATGGCCGCAGGTAAACCAAAGCCCATAGTGCCTGCACCACCACTACTTAAGTGG
Organism: Pseudoalteromonas sp. SG44-17; assembly: GCF_014164235.1. Taxonomy (NCBI): domain Bacteria; kingdom Pseudomonadati; phylum Pseudomonadota; class Gammaproteobacteria; order Alteromonadales; family Pseudoalteromonadaceae; genus Pseudoalteromonas; species Pseudoalteromonas sp. SG44-17. The sequence continues at coordinate 113,568 of NZ_JACJEV010000011.1, forward strand.
TTGCTTGGATGACTAAACTTCATATGTTGTGCCACCCACATTTGGTGCTGGCCTACATCACAACACACAACGCCTGTACTTGGCATCCGCTGGCTTAGTTGGCTTAATAAATACGGGGCATATACTTTTTCGCCCGGATAGTCATAGCGCCATGCATGTTCAATCATCATCTCTTTGGCATGATCACGCCATGCTTGTTCAGTTACAAAGCACTCTAATTGCGGCAATGAGGTTTTTAAATCAGCAACTAACGATGCTTTAGCTGGTTTACGCTTACCAATTTCAGCAGCATCTATATCTAAATGGATCACTTTTGCTTTAGCCGCAAACTTGCCTAAATTACCTGTTACACGATCATCAAAGCGCGCACCGATACATACGAGGACATCACACTCTTGTACCGCTAAATTTGCAGCTTGGCCGCCATGCATGCCCAACATACCTAAGTTATATTCGTAATCAGGTAATACACTGCCCAATGCTTTTAGCGTTGAAACCGCAGGCATTTGGGTTTTTTCTAAAAATTGCATTAGCTGTACTTGCGCATCAGCCGCCTGTACACCGCCGCCAACATAGGCAACAGGCCGCTTGGCTTCGCTTAATAGTTGGTTAGCAATAGCCACTTGCTTTAAATCTAACACCGGTAAGTAATCATCAGCCGCAAGCCAAGGATGAAAAGGCACTTGCGCCATTTGAATATCTTTTGGTATATCTACTAACACAGGGCCTGGACGACCTGATTGCGCTAAATGCATGGCTTCTTGCAGTATTTCGGCTAAATCTTCAGGACGTTCAACCATATAACTGTGCTTAGTGCAGGATAATGACATACCTAATACATCAATCTCTTGAAACGCATCAGAGCCTATGGCAGCAGTTGGTACTTGGCCTGTGATCGCAAGTAATGGCACTGAATCCATCATCGCATCAGCAAGCGCGGTGATTAAGTTAGTAGCCCCAGGGCCTGAGGTCGCAAAACACACCCCAAGTTTACCCGTGCTACGAGCAAAACCAACCGCCGCAAAACCTGCACCTTGCTCATGACGAGTGAGATAATGCTTAATTGGCGCACCATACAGCGCATCGTAAATTGGCATGATTGCCCCACCAGGGTAACCAAATACTTCTTTTACGCCGTGTTTGGCTAATAAATCAATTGTTAACTCTGCGCCTGTCATTAAATAATCCTCATTCCTCAGTGACATATCTATACTTAACTATTGCTAAACCCTGAAACTAAAAAGCCCCCCGACTGGTTAAGTGCGGGGGGCTTTTATAATGCTTTACGTATTTTTAAAGCACTAAGTAGCCCCCGCGGTAATAATAATCACCACGACGTTAATTAGGACTAGGTTTAGTGCGTTTGTAAGCATGTAATAAATACCAAAATTTGTTAGTTTACGAAGGAATATTAACTCCCCCGCTGTCTTTTTATATTAGTACCGCGATGGGAGAGCTAAGTCAACCTTAAAATCAATCTAAAAAACCGCTCACCACCTGACTTTAAAGGCATAAAAATTCAATATGAAAGCCTATATAGATTAATTTACCTCATATATGGAACTATTGATATTTCATACCTCGTTATAACCAATTACTGGTTTGATTAATTTTTGACGAAATCACAATAAATCATTCCTTTTAAATCATCTAATTCAGGAAATGACTAGCTATCCTTAAGTGTTTCTTAAGTCTTGGACTCTACTATGCAGGTATTAAATTATTATTATTGAGTTCTCAATTTATGTTGGTAGGCCAATTTTTCAGTTCAGGTTTTAAAAAGCGCTTCTACATTACCTGTAGCGCCAATACTTTTATTATTGCATTGGCATGTTATTACTGCTTAATAATCAATATTCCTTTTATGCATGGTGCATTCAACGCAATCACCACACTGCCCTCTTTTTCATGGTTATTTTTACTCTCAGTACCGTTACTGTTACTTTGCTTACTAATTATTTTCTTTTCATTATTATCTAGCCGCTGGCTACTCAAACCAATTAATTACATATTATTGTTAAGCTCATGTGCCGCTCTTTACGGCACTTTAAATTATGGAGTGGTATTTGACTATTCGATGATTCAAAACACCTTTGAAACTGACGGTCATGAAGCGGCAAGCTATCTGAACTTGCAATTTATCATGTTCTTTTGTTTATTTGCCTTAGTGCCGCTATTGGTTTTAATTAAAACCAATATTCGTTTTAGCCCGCTAACCAAAGAGCTGGTAAGTCGCAGTAAACTCGTACTTAGCTGCTTTGCTCTAATCGCCGTAATTGTGTTGAGCTTTTATGCTGACTACGCCGCCACCGGACGTAATAATCAATTATTAAAAAAAGAGTTAATTCCATTTCAATACTTAAGCAGTGGCTATAAATATATTCGCGATCAATGGCTGGTCTCTGACGAACCATTTCAAATTTTAGACCCAACGCCAGTATTAAGTGCATCACAACACACGCAAGTAACCGTTATCGTAGTCGGTGAAACAGCACGTGCTGAAAATTTTGCTTACCAAGGTTATACACGCGACACCAACCGCTTCACTCGACCTTTCAAAGTAACGTACCTGAACAATGTAGTGTCCTGTGGAACCGCAACAGCAGTATCTGTTCCTTGTATGTTCTCACGACAAAGCCAAGCTGAGTTCTCACGTAACGAAGCTGATAACCAGCAAAACATTCTCGACATAGCCCAAAGCGCTGGCGCTGATGTGTTGTGGATTGATAATAACAGTGGCTGTAAAAATGTCTGTAATCGCGTTACTAACATTACCATCAAGGTAGATAACTCTGCACTTTGTGAACAACAGCATTGCTATGACGAAGCGTTACTAGCACCACTTAAACGTAAACTAGCTAATCTAAGCCAAGCCAATACGGTCATTGTATTGCATATGATGGGCTCTCATGGACCCACTTACTTTCAACGCTACCCAGATCAATTTAAGCAATTTACACCAACCTGCGACCGCAGTGATATACAAAACTGTAGCACTGAGCAGTTAGTTAATACTTATGACAACACCATAGCGTATAGCGACTACGTAAACTCATTAATGTTAACCGAACTGAATAACTTACCTGACAATATTGATAAAACCTTTGTATATATTTCAGATCACGGTGAGTCGCTCGGCGAAAACGGCGCCTACTTACATGGCTTTCCCTATAGTTTTGCTCCTAGTGGCCAAACACATGTCCCAATGTATATATGGGCTGCCAAAGGTAATCAACGCATTACAGAAAGTTGCTTGAAGAGTGTTGATCAACAACAAGCAGCTTCTCACGACAATATTTTTCATACATTAATAAGTCTAATAGGCATCAAAAGTAAAACTTATGAACTACCTTTAGATTTAGTAAGTAACTGTAAAACAATCAATAACAAAGTGAAGAACAATAATGAATAATTCGAAAACGGTACTCAAACGTCAAGGACTACTACGCCTTTTATTTACCTTACGCCATACTTTTAATGGCTTAAAATGGATGACGCGATTTGAAGCTGCATTTCAGCAAGAACTCGCGCTATTTTTATTACTTGGAGTGTTTGCATGGCTGGCGAATATTCCCACCAGCGATAAACTTATTTTAATTGCCAGCTTGCTGTTTGTACTGTTCGCTGAATTAGTCAATACTGCGATTGAAGTAGTAGTTGATCGTATTGGTACAGAACATCATGAACTCTCTGGGCTGGCTAAAGATATTGCCTCTGCCAGTGTATTTATAGCGATGCTAATAAGCACACTTATTTGGTGGGCTATTTTATGGGCATAACTGATAGATTTAGTGTTGCGCAACTAAAAAATAAACTCGGTCCATACTGGGTATTGCTAACATTTTTTAGCTTATCGCTAACTATGTTAACCCTGGCTCGTTTTAGCTTAAGTGTATGGCAAGGTGAGCGAGTATTTAGCTCTCATGCTTGGCTAAATATTTTTATTGGCGGCTTGCGCGTTGATACGGCTACCTTAAGCTATATTTTAATGCCGGCATTGTTGTTGATTATTATCAGCACATTAATCTCTAAACAGCACCTTATCCGTGGCATTATTAAATACTATTTACTGCTAATGGCTGCTCTGTTGATCTTCTTTGAAGTAATCACTCCGACCTTTATTAATGAATATGACTTACGTCCAAACCGCTTATTTATTGAATACTTAATATACCCAAAAGAAGTCTCTCGAATGATTTTTGCAGGGTATAAAATAGAAGTATTCGCCACTTTACTATTCTTGATCGTCGGAGTTAAACTGGCTACAAAAGTTTTTACCAGCCAATGGCGTAGCCACTGTCAGTTGCCAATCATAAAACACTCCTTATTGGTGATTAGCCTACTGTGCTTAACCGTTCTAGGTGCACGTAACTCACTAGGTCATCGACCGTTAAACCCTGCAATGGTGGCATTTTCAACCGATCATTTACTTAATGATCTTAGCCTTAACTCATTGTATAGCGTAGCCTTTGCAATTAAACAACTCGGTAACGAAAAATCAAGCCAAGACTTTTATGGTGCAATACCAGAAGAGGAATTATTAGCCTTAGTGCGCGCGAGTATGCAAAATGAACAAGCTGTTTTTAACGATGCCAGCGCTCCAACCAAAACCTTTCATCAAGCGGCGTATCAAGGGAAACCCAAAAATCTAGTCATCATTTTACAAGAAAGTTTAGGTGCTCGCTATGTAGGTACTTTAGGCGGTTTACCTTTAACTCCTAATATAGATAAGCTCTATCAGCAAGGTTGGGGGTTTGATAATTTATACGCCACAGGCACACGCTCAGTACGTGGTATAGAAGCTGTTATCACTGGCTTTACCCCGACGCCTTCTCGCGCAGTAGTAAAGCTTGATAAATCGCAACGTGATTTTTTTACCATTGCTGACTTTTTAAGTAAACAAAATTACCACACCCAATTTATTTACGGTGGTGAAAGTCACTTTGATAATATGCAAAGCTTCTTTTTGGGTAATGGCTTTCAACACATTGTAGATAGTAATGACTTTGCCAATATTGATTTTAATGGCTCATGGGGCGCCTCTGATGAAGATCTCTTTAACCAAGCGGATATTGAACTGACTAAGTTACAACAACAAGGTAAACCTTTTTTTAGCTTGGTATTTTCCAGCTCTAATCACAGCCCTTATGAGTTTCCAGATAATAAAATCACCTTATACGATAAGCAAAAACAAACTCGCAATAATGCGGCAAAATATGCCGATTATGCATTAGGCACCTTTATCGAAAAAGCAAAGCAATCAAGTTACTGGGACGATACCGTCTTTATAGTAATTGCCGATCATGATTCGCGCGTATCGGGCGCAAGTTTAGTGCCGATTGAGCACTTTCGTATTCCTGCGGTTATTTTTGGCAAGGGTATCAATGCCAAGCGTGACCATCAGCTTGCCAGCCAACTTGATATTCCGACAACATTATTATCCTTAATTGGAGCCAGTGGTGAACATCCGATGATAGGTCGCGATCTTGCGCAGCGAATCGCTGATAACAAACAACGCGCAATGATGCAATACGATAAAAACTTTGCCTACATAACCGGTAATAGTGGTCAAGGTAATAAGGTCGTAATTTTACAACCACAAAAACCAGCAACCACTTATATATACACACAAGATAAATTAGTGCCCACCAGCAACGACCCACAATTGGTGAAAAAAGCACTGGCACATGCCAATTTAGGTAACTTAGCCTATCAAAATGGTTGGTATCATTAACGCACTGATGCCTTGCTAAAGCAGCAAGGCAAACCGTGTTATTTAATTAAGTTAAGATCATGAAAATACTCGTAATCGAAGATTCTGAACCGCTTAGGCGCAGCCTAGACGTAGGCCTTAATAATCTCGGTTTTACCGTGGACGGTACCGGTGATGGTTCACAAGGTTTAAGTATGGCACTGTGTGGCGACTATGATTTAATCATTCTCGACTTAATGCTACCAAGTGTTGATGGCATGAGTATTCTCAAAGCACTGCGTAGCAGCTCGAGTCAAGCTCGGGTATTAATTCTATCCGCTCGCTCTGAAGCACAAGACAAAATAAACGGCTTAATGAAAGGTGCTGATGATTATCTAACGAAACCGTTTTCGTTTGAAGAATTACATGCCAGAGTACTGGCGTTGTCTCGGCGAGGCCAATTACAAAACCAGCAAAACACACTCTGTGTAGGTGAATGCGTGTTAGATTTGAGCTTAAAAACACTGCATTATCAGCAGCAACCCATAAACCTTACTCGCAACGAATATAAAATCATTGAGTGCTTATTTAGTGCCAAAGAACGGGTATTAGGCCTTGAGATGATCAGCGAAGCCGTGGTCGGCCAATTTGATATGCTGTCAAAAAATGCCCTAGAAGCACATATTTCAGCGATCCGCAAAAAAGTACGACTACTAGGCGGCGAACTACCAATTAAGAATAAACGTGGATTTGGTTATGTCGCTTCTCAAAACTGAGTTGCCAAAAACTAAACGTCACTCTATCAAGCGTAAACTCGTCAATAATATTAGTGCCGTACTGTCGATTATTCTGGTTACTATTTTTTTAACTGTCGATTTGAGCGTTGATTCTTGGGTTGAAAACCAATTTCATCAATCGTTAACTAATAAATCTAATTATTTAAAAACCTTAGTGAAAGATCATAATGGCAAACTAGAGTTTGATTTTGCTGGCGAATTTATGTCTGAATATGAGCAGGCTAATGCCAGCGAATTTTATCAGCTATGGCACGAACAACAGACGTTTGAAAAATCAGATTCATTGCAACTATATCAAAATATTGATTTACCCAATTTCGCTATCCCCATTAACGAATTTAAAATTATTGATTACACTTTGCCTAACGGTGAAGAGGGTCGCGCCATGATCAGCCACTTCATTGCCCAACAAGAAGACGAAGCAGCACGCGGCAGCGGTCATTTTAAGACCATGGTTTTAACTATCGCAGCCCCTATTTCATCATTAAATAAAGTATTGCTGATCATTGATGTGGTTTTTATTCTGACCTGCATTATCGCAGTTTTTGGAGTACGTTATTTAGTCACTCGAATCGTTAATCGTGGCCTCTTTCCACTGAACAACTTAAATGAACAAATAAAATTACTCGATATCACTGGCGCCTCACAAACTATCAAAAGTGACTTTCAGGTAGAGGAAATTGAACCTATTCGTAATGAGCTGAATAAATTTATTACCACCAATCAACAGCTCTATCAAAATGAAAAACGCCTAACCAGCGACATCGCCCATGAATTGAAAACGCCAATTTCTGAGCTGATCAGCTTGTCAGAAGTGGCACTGCGCTACCCTGATGATGAGCGTATTAGCGCCACATATACCAGCGATATATTGGCTATATCTCAGCGTATGAAAACCATCGTCAATAACTTGCTGCTATTACAGCGCGCTGGTAGTAGCGCTGTAGAGCTCAATTTAGAAAGCGTTAATTTAAGTGACTTTATTACGCAATTAAGCAATGAACTGCAGTTTAAACATGCCGATATTAAGCAGCGCTTACTGCTAAATGTTGCAACTGAGCTGATGATCACCGCTGATCGATTTTGCCTGCATACCATTTTATCTAACTTGCTCGATAACGCATTGTTTTATGGGCTTAGCACCCAACCTATCAACTTACAGGTCGAACAAAATGAATATCACACCAAAATCACGCTATGTAACGCTTTAGCTAAGCCTTTAAGTGAACAACAACTAGAGGCTATTTTTGCCCCCCTTTACCAGCTTGATAGCTCACGAACGAATAACCAACGCCACGGCTTGGGACTAGCGATAGTGAACAGTTTATGTAATCTCAATAACTTTACCATCAGCGCAAAAAACAAGCCAAACTCTCGCTTAGCATTAATTTTAACGTTACCCAATTAAGCGTATTGGTTTAATATGGATATATACCCAACCAATAAGGACAATTATGAACCTCACTCAGCGTATTAGCAGTTACTTTATTTTATCCCTTTTACTGTGTATTAGTTTTGCTAGCCACAGTGAACCTGGGTTGTGGCAATTAGAAAAAAATGGTGTTAAATCATATTTGTTTGGCACTGTGCATGTCGGTGATGCCACCATGAAAGGACTACCTAAAAAAGTAACCGACGCGCTTGATGCCAGTGATAAAGTAATTGTTGAAGTCAATGTTAGTGCAATTAGCCCGATGGAAATGCAGCGCCGCTCAATGCCTTTTATGATGCTAAAAAATGGCAAAACACTGCAAACTGAGCTTTCGGAACAAAACTATAAGAAGCTTGACCAATACTTCAGCAACAAATCAATTGATATTGCGATGTTTAACAATATGGCGCCATGGGCCGTAATGGTTACTATGTTGCAAATCGAATTTCAAAATATTGGTTTTTCCGATCAATATGGCATTGATAAGCAAGTACTTGCCTATACAAAAACCAACAATATACCAGTTGGCGAATTAGAAACTCTCGAATATCAAATGGAGATGTTTAATAATCTATCGTTGTTAAGTAACGAAATGATTGAAGAAACGTTTGAACAGCTTGCCGACGTTGAAACCTACTTTATTAGCTTAGTTAATGCATGGAAAAATGGTGATATGGCGACCTTAACTAAGTATTACAATGAAAGCTTTGACGACAGCAACTACGGTGAGATCAGCGAACAAGTAATGCTGATTGAACGTAACAATAATTGGGTAAGAGAGCTCACGCCTCGCATCGGTAAAGAAAAACTATTTATCGCCGTAGGCGCCCTGCATTTGCCAGAACAACACGGTTTGTTAAAGCAATTTCAAGATCAGGGATTTAGCGTAACTCGCTTATAAATAGAGAGATACTCAATTTATTTTTGCTGCTTGTTAAGTATTAGTAAATATAACTTCCTTAGCAGATAGACAGGTCTTTCTGCTAAGGTTGTGTAGCTGATATCTGACCTTACTATTTGGTTGATAAATGTAGGAACGTTTTTTTCATTTCTGAATTCAACATGTCGAAATCATGCACTTATTCAAAATGGGTAAGGCTTTTATTTGAATACATAGATAAGTTGAGGCTGATGATGATGTAACTGTTAATCTTGTCATCACGCTATTGATAAATACTCCCCTTTAAACATTAGGTCGGTTAAGATGATGTTGGATTATAGTAGCAGCAAACTAAATACTTTAAATAATGCGATATACTTTTTTAGATTTTGAATTCGACAGTAACAACTTAATACTCAGCAAAAATGGCGACGATATTGATATTCGTCCTAATGAAGCTAAGCTATTGGCGTTACTGCTTTCTGATTCCACACAAGTTTTTAGTAAAGATGCTATTTTAACTAAGGTTTGGCACGATAAAGTGGTGTCTGAACAGGCTGTATTTCAAAATATTAGCCATCTAAGAGCTGTTTTTGGTAATAGCGCGATTAAAACTTTCCCTAAGCGTGGTTATCAATGGCAATTGAATACAAGCCAAATACAAACAGCAGTAATAACTGAGCCTCGATCTGTAAACATTACGACTACTACAATTAAAGCTAAGCCAATTGCAACTATGCCATTGACACAAAAAATCGGTGCTAACGCAACGTCTGACATAAACTCAAGCGATATATTTAAAGTTGGCCCTGCAGAAAAAAAGCCTATGGGATTTTATGCTTTGCTCACAAGTTTACTGGTTGTTTTCGCCACAGCAATCTTAATCCTATTCCCACATAGTTCTGATAAAGTCGCCGCACCTGCTGCAATTGGCATTGCTTATATACCTTTTACTCAAAGCCTTAGTAACAACACTATAAAGCTCGCTGATGATGAATTTTTTGATTTTACAGAACTACCCCAACTAAGCCCTTTGCACTTTGAAACATCGATTGAGAGTGAATATCCAAAGCTTGCTGATAAGCATCCACTGATACTAACCGCCAACGTACGTACCTATAATTCACTCACCTATCTAGATTTTATCTTGAAAGGTCCTATTACGGACTGGCGCGGACAATTAACAGGTTCTTCCAATCAAGCAGTGATAAGCAAGCTAAAACAGCACTTATCACAAGATTACATTTATGACTTATTAATGTCACCACAGTCACTTGAAATCAGACTGGCTAAGTTATCTATCGCCCATAAAAGCAAACCTAACGACTTTATTAACTTAGGCAAGTTGGCGATGCTTTATATTCAAATGGAAGAGTTTGAAAAAGCCATGGTAATGGCTGATAAACTTGCTAATTTTGCTATTGAAGCACAAAACACACAACAATTAGGTAACGCCCTATTACTACAAAGTGAAATTTTAACAAGAAAAGAATTGTTTGAGCTCAGTTCAGAAAAACTCGCCAGCGCAATTTCTCAATTCAAAAAGATTAATGATGCTAAGCGCCTAGCAGATGCCTGGTTTGCTCAATCTTGGTTAGATCACCAAAATAAAAACTACAATGCGGTGAAAGCAAGTTTGCTCAAATCCGCGCAATTATCACTGCAGGTTAACGATATACTGCGTGAATTAGATGCTCTCACTTACCTTTCAGTTTTAGCTTATAAAAATAAGCAAGCAACAGACCAATACTTTTATTTACAACAAGCTGAACGTAAAATGAAAGCGTATAACTTGCCACCATATCACTTTGCTAAAATCCCCTTTCATTATGCTATTTTTGCCCAAACGCCAGCAGACAAAGAACCTCATTTTAAACAAGTACTCGACTTTACCAAATTAACGCCTGACCACTGGGTTGCGCAAAGTAGCCGCAAGAGTTTGCTACAATATTACCTTGATGAAAATCGCTTGGCGGAAGCCAAGGCATTGATTGATAATTTATCTGTAACGACTACATCTATTGATAGTCCACAAAACTCTTATCTAAAAACTTTATTTGCCCAAGCCAGTAAACAAACAAAGGACTTTAATCGCTTAGCAAAACGCACCTTTGAACAAGCGCAACTTTCTGGTGACAGAAACCTGAGTTTGGATGTTGCGTTGTTATTATGTAGTGATAACAACGACTCTGAAAATTACGACTTCTATTCTCAATATATTACTGAGCATGCGGGTGAGAATTGGCGACGTTATAATAAAGATAAATTACTTACGCTTAATCTTTAAAAACGCTATTTAAAAATTTTTTTGCTCTTTTTTATCGAGCTAGTAAGGGTAGCAAGCATATTTCAAGAGCCACGCTAAAAAGCTACCCAAGTAGTTTTTGCTTTTTCTAACTAGGTATTAACTCGCTTTCAAGGATAACCAATTCAGTTTCCAATTATTGTCGCGAGATTTTAGGGTTAGTGTATTCTTACCTTGTTTCAACTTAACCAGAGAGCCTTGCTGAATTTGCCATTTATCGTAACCGCCGGTTTTAAGTACTGGGTTTTCAGCCAATTTTTTTTCATTACTATAGACGTCAAATCCTTTGGTATCTCGCTCGGCTGCAACACGGTATTCAAGTTGGTAAAACCCTGCTTTGGCGACATTAAGCTGATAAGTAATAACAGCGTTTTTACCTATAGCATCTGGCCCCGTTAAGACGCTACCAAAGCGCTCACCATCAGAGCTAAAAGAAATTACACTATCACTAAATTCGACTGCCCATTCAGCTTCTACTTTACCGGGAACACTTATCCAACCTGGTTCAATGGTTATCGGCTTACTGTAGTGACTTTGCAGATGCTGTTTAACAGCCACCACGGTATAGTCATATTTATGTTGCCCAATATTTTTATCTGTAAACGTTGTTTGAGTCAGGTTGCTTGCCAGTAACTTAAACATACCACCAGAAAGTAAATTGCGATAAACACGATAGCTATCGACATCACTGTCTTCACTTTTATCCCACGTTAGCGTTACCGAATCGTCTGTTTGCGTTAATACAACATTAGTCACTTGGGCTGGAATAGCAGGCTGATTATCTCGGCGCTTTTGCTCTTGTTGTTGAGCAAAAATTAACTCACGTTGAAATTTTTGACTGCTTTTAGCTAGTTTGGGTGCGGCTCCATCAAGTGCGAGTCTAAAGCCATCAACGCCGCCAGCAAAATCTTCTGGAATAGCGCCTCGACTAAATAGCGGACTATGACTCCAATGCCAACTACCACCTCGAGCAGCACGCAGCTCACACTCGTCACTTACGTAAGCTGAACCATCATTAGCGATATGCTTGTAGCCTCGCACATAACAATCAGCTAAGAATTCTTGTACATTACTTAATACATCAAACAAACCAAAAGCATTAGGCTCATACATACCAACAATGCTGGCGTAAGCTGAGTGATCATTACAATGGGCTATATCGCCACTCCAGTTGTAATAGCTAGTATTACTGTCGCGCTGCAAGATACTTTCACCGTATAAATCGCCAACATTGGCATAGTTACACACTTGTGTATTATCAGGATCGTCACCAAAATAATAATCGGTTTTAGTGCCAGCTCTAGCGGCATATTCCCACTCAGCCTCGGTTGGTAATCGATAAGGCTTACCGGTCTCCTTCGCTAACCATTTTGTATAAGCCTGTGCCGCTTGCCAATTGATACAAACAACGGGCTGAAATTCGCTGGTATTTAAGGCATTAGTTTCCCAGTTGCCTTTTGAATACTGTAAGAACCACCCGTTCATTTCATGTCGGCATTCTTTTGGTGCAGCATAATTTGTTGCCGCAATAAAACGACGAAATTCACTTACGGTGACTTCATATTTACCCAGACTAAATTCTTTAACATTGACGTTAGTAACAGGCTGGGTACTTTCTTTTTTGGTAGATCCCATAGCAAAACTGCCAGCAGGAATAGTGGCCATAATCGGCTCTATCGGTTTCGTTGTTGCATGGCCACCAGCGTTAGCAAATTCGTCAGCATGAAGATGAGCGCTGCCAATAGCACAGCAAAATGTAAGTAAGTAGTTATTGAGTTTCATTGGTACATCCTTTGTTATTCGAATTGGTATAACTAAGCCATAACAATGAAATAGTGAATGCTATTAATCTTAGAAAAAACCTACCTTTAGAGTTAAATAGAAAAATCCTAGATTAATTTTATCGAGAATAAAGTGATACCCATCTTAATATTCTCATTTAGGACAACAACCAGAAAGCTGACTAATTTGCTCTATTTACTTTTCAACAATATCTATTCTACTTACAGAAAAAACTGTCAATGGGTTGTAAAACCTAAATTTAATACATGTGAATGACTGCAAATTAGCAGCTTGCGAATTACTGACTGGGGGTTTATACGAAGTTAAATACTAGGCTAAGGGTTTTTAGCAATTACTCACGTTTGCTCGTCGCTTTCTATGTAAATACTCACAATACCCTTCCTGCGATGCTGGCCTCCCGACTGCACCATAAAAAAAGATCTTTAATTGAATTATTCACAACGAGGGTAAGAGACGCTGCGCTTTAAAGGAATATATAACGCTAATAATGTAAGGACACTCAAATTATAAGATGGGCGTCAGTTTTCTGTTTTCCTTCTATAACTGACGTTTTACCTGATCCTTGGCCTCCAGTAAAAACTCGATTATTCACACGCCCCCCAAAACTAGCGCTTTGCTAAGCAGCTGCCTAAAACTGGCGAGGTCCAAGAAAAAGCAAACTGTTTTTTGCTCGTTTAATTGCCTTGATATATTTTTCATACCATAATCCAATATATATTGGTATTTAAAAGGTTTTACATCATGGCTAAGAATACAAGCGTAACATTAGGCGATCATTTCGATAATTTTATAAATCAGCAACTTAACTCAGGTCGTTATGGTTCAGCAAGTGAAGTAATACGTGCTGGCTTAAGAGCCCTAGAAGATCAGGAAATAAAGACAATGAATTTACGCAATATGCTAATTGAAGGTGAAAACAGTGGCGTTGCTGATTACTCGTATGATTCTTTGATTTCAGAGCTGGATAAAGATAACCACTAATGTCGAAATTCGAATTATCAGGAAAAGCCAAAAGCGATTTAATAAAAATAGCCAAATATACTCAGTTAACTTGGGGGACTGCGCAAAGAAATGACTATTTAAAACTGTTAGATAGTACTTTCCAGCAACTAGCCGACGAACCTATGTTGGGGGTTAATTGCGATTACATAAGAGAGGGTTATCGAAAACAGCCTCAAGGTAGTCACGTAATTTATTATAAAGAACATAAAGCAAAGCAAATTTTAATCGTGAGAATAATACACAAAAGTATGGATGTTAACCGCGCGCTCTGAAAAATATAACGAGCCTGTAGAATCACTCATTTTTAATTTATTGTTCTTGGTGGTTCAACCATAACCGAGTTGCTATTTTGCTCCCCTCATTTACTGCTCATTCATTACTCTTTGTGCAAAAAAAATTAGTGAATTATTCACAACGAGGAAAAGAGACGCAGCGCTTTAAAGAAATATTGCGCTAACATCGTAAGAGCAATGCAAATTAAAAGATGGGTGTCAGTTTTCTCTACTATTCTTCTTTTGTTGTAGTCACCTGAAAGTTAGCTTGTTAACAAAACTAAAATCTTAGTACTTAATTTATAAAAAGTGCTAATTTCAAATAAATACCTTCTTCTATTTAGGTAGGTTTCATCAAAGGTCTCATAATAACCCCTGACAAAGAATCGCACTTACCACAACGAATATTGAGAGTTTGATTGAAATGTAAATCATAAAATACTCTCATTGGTACCACTAGGTCTTCATTGCAACCTATACATGAAAATTTGAAGATGCTTCTAATTAATTCAAATTTATCATTTTTATCTTTTTTCACGAAGTAGCTTTCTATACATTTTGGATTTATGCAGCTTAAAGCTGTTTTATTCTGCAAGTTTTTAACTGGTCGTTTTATTTTAGTGCCACAAGAAAAGCAATTAAAGCTATACTCTTCTCCGAAAGAACCACCCATCAAGAGATTGCCCTTCATTCCTAATAGAAATGAAACTACTTCCAAAACTTTCTTCCTGATTTTATCTTTATTCCCATAAATACTAATGTTATCAGACAATATGCTTGGCACTGGAATATGTAAAGCAACGTTAGAAACACCATTCCATAACTGATGCAGTTTATTAAATTTAAGTTCAGATTGAGTACCTAAGGGAGTGTACTTTATTGACTCAAATTCTTCTTTCGTTTCTGGTGACCTTCCGCCTATTTTTTCATCTGATATTGAAATTGAAAACTCCCTCGAAACATTATTGTCAACTTCATCTGAAATTTGTTTGATGATGTGTTTGGGCTGCCAGTTTTTTAAGTCATTTTCTGATAAATATGAAAAGTAGAGTTTAAACCTCTCATAACATAAGTATTCTAAGGTTAGCCTACACTCCAAAGCAGCATATGTAAGGCTTTGCTCTGTGTTCTGTTCTAGAAGTGAGTTAATGAGTTTTACTCTTTTTGATATATCTAACATATTCAAAGCCCTTAGCTAAATACTCATAACATCTTATTCTGTCCCATTTTAGTGGTTTATCCCCTCCAAAACGACTATTTCACACAATTTTATATTTCCACTAATAGTAAACTTTGTAAATAATCAAAAGCACTTACTGTTATTTTTCGGAACAACGGCGGTTAATAATGTTATCTGCAAAGTTACGAACACTCCTCATATATAGCGCTAAACTTTGGCTTTTTAGTGTTTATTGGTAACTTACTGCTTTAACTTTTTATCGTTGGTTTCGTTGCTCTCAACCCAACCTACGGCGATAAATTTAACGCCGAGCTGCTCTGGTTTTTCCTAGCACCTAGTACCTAAAACCTAGAACCTTTTCCTTACCTAAAATCAGCCATATCTAAATAGTGCTCTATCCCGGTAATTTTATCCTTAGCGTGATGATTGACATAAATCACTGTGCTACTGCCGGCAGCGCATATTTTTTCGATTAACAGTAAAACACGCTGCCGATTGGCTTCATCAAGCCCCAAACATGGCTCGTCTAAAATCAGTAATGTGGGGTGTTTTACCATAGCGCGGGCAATCAATAGCATGCGTTGGTCACCAAAAGACAGTTGTGTAAATGGCGTGTTTTTTAACTCACTCAAACCTAATAATGCTAACCATTGTATGGCGATATCAAGCTGAATTTGAGTTGGCTTTTGATACAAGCCAATGCTGTCGTAAAAGCCTGACACTATGGTATTGAGCGCAGAAATACTAACCCGATATTCCATATGCAAAGCATTCGAAATATAGCCAATATGCTGCTTAATTTGCCAAATACTTTCACCACTGCCGCGTTGATAGCCAAACACTTTAATATCATTGTTATAACACTGCGGGTTATCGCCAGTGATTAAGTTAAGCAGGCAGGTTTTGCCGGAGCCGTTTTGACCACTGAGCTGCCAATGCTGTCGTGCTTTGATTGTCCAATTTAAGTGGTTAAAAATAACCTTACCGCTATAACTGACGCTGGCATTTTGCAACCGTACTAACTCAGGCTCATTAAACTCTGGGGCACTGTGTGCCACGTCTTTGCTAGGAATCGTTAAATCAGTTTGTTGTAGGTGTAATAATTTAAATAAATCATCGCGCTGCTTAAGGTCAGGTGTTGCTAGTTGCTGTTGTAATTCGCCATTTTTCACATAACCATAATGCGTAATAAATACGGGGATTTCATCTAACCGATTAACCACAAAGATCATGGTCATGCTGGCACTTAGTTCGATTAATACGCTACGTAATAGCTCAACGCTTTGCACATCCAAACCGTCAAACGGTTCATCAAGCACAATCAATTCGGGGCGATTACTCAGTGCTTTAATTAACATTAGTTTACGTGTTTCCCCGGTTGAGAGTGCGCGCAAACGTTGCTTAAGCAATGCCTCAAAAGCAAACCCTGTAATTAACTGCTGACATAGCTGTTGATCAAAATATGGGCCTGATTGCTGATAAATCAGCTCTGACACCAATTTAGGGCTGGTTTTACCATCGGTGATGTCGTCTTGATCAGCTAATAACTCAGCAGTAATCAATTGCTTTTGCAGATCTGAAGAGACTATTTCTGTACGCTTAAAATCACAACTTCGTGTACCACTGACAATATTAGCTTGATCGAGTAATACTGCTGTTATGGCTGATTTTCCTGCTCCGTTACCGCCAAGCAGCACCCAATGCTGCGCGCTCTCAACCTGCCAAGTTAGATTACTTACGAGAAAACTTTCGCGATCATTGGTACCAAGGTTAGCCGTCACATTATTGAGTTTAATTGACTGCACAGCGATCCTTTTTAGCTCTTAAATTAATTAGTTTGAAAATACATGACTTTTATTAGCATGGCTATAGAATAAAATTCACACGGTTTAAACCTTTTTAAATCTGCTAACGTCTAATCTATAAAGCCATTAACAACGAGTAAAAATAATGAATACACTTAGTATCTCTAGTTTAGCCGTAATCCTATTAACCAGTAGTTTAGCTGCTCATGCTGAGCAAAAAATTGAACAGACCTTTGATGTCACTGCCAAGCAGGCATTGGCGATCAACGTGCCCGTTGGCAGCCTAGAACTTAGCACCCATCAAGGTCACCAAGTAACCGTGTCGATTGAGCTAAAAGCGAAAAATGATAATTGGTTTAGTGATGATGTTGCACTTGAAGATATCACTTTAAAACATCAACAAAGTAGCGATAAGCTGAGCCTCTCGATTGATAATGACGATGTACAACAAAGCTGGCTGGTAAGTATACCAACAACCATGGCGATAGATTTAGAGCTAGGTGTGGGCGATATTGAAGTAAATAATTTTGCTAATACTGCCAGCATCGATGTCGGTGTGGGCGCAGTACGGATCAGCAGCGCGTTAGCTGACTATCAAACGATCACCCTAGATAGTGGTGTTGGCGACACCAAAATAGCAGGCATGAAAAATGATGCTAAACATAGCCGTAAGCTGGTCACCTCAACTAGTAAATATAACGGTGACGGCCAATACCGCATTAACGTTAAAGTCGGTGTAGGTGATATTAAAATCAGCCACTAAAATTATCAGCCCTCGTTAAATACATTCATGAGGGCTTTTTTAATATCCGCAACCGAAAATGGTTTATAAACATGTACATTAGAGCCAAGTTCATAAGTTCGCTCTAAATCACTTGGCGCAGTGTTGGCGGTGATCACAATGATCGGAACCGTTGAATTTAGTTCTTGGCGGATAATATCAATCGCTTGAAAGCCATCCATCACCGGCATGTTCAAATCCATAAAAATCACATTAAACTCACTTTCAGCAATTTTTTGTGTTGCTATTAAACCGTTTTCAGCAACTTCAACCGTGTAATTAAGCTCGGTTAAAATTCGCGATAAAATTGTCGCGTTTAATAAATTGTCTTCTACGATTAAGCAATGCAGTTGTGCGGGTAAGTTGCCTTGATTCGTTATTAGTGCAGCTTTAGATAATGGCAAACGGATCTTAATCTGTGCACCATGCGGTATGACATCTTTAAACTCAACGCCGCCTTGCATAGCACTGACAATATGTTGCACACGTGCCAAACCGGTTTGTAAGCCCTGAAAGTCATTGCTCTGTTCTATACTATGATGATTTAAATATGGATAGCATTGAGCAAAGCCAACGCCGCTATCAGCGACCACTATTTTAATATGACCATCTTGGTAACTAACGGATATTGAAACCTGCCCAGTGCTAGTAAATTTAATGGCATTACTAAGTAGCTCGGTAATGATTTGCTGCAATCGTAAATGATCAAACTCTGTATAGCGATCTAACTCAGAACTGAGTTTTACTTCAAACTTTAACTGTTTGTTATCACAGGCAAACTGAAAAGGTGTAATAGCCGACTCAAGCGTGGTTATTAAATTACGCTTGATAAATTTTAACTGCCATTGCCCAGTATTAAACTGCTGTAGTTCATATAACTCATCCAGCATACTTACAATTCTGCTGGCACAATATTTTGCTTGTTTTTGCAATGCTTGCTGAGATTCTGATAGCTGAAGTTGCTCAATCGAGTCTACCAGCCCTTGTAGCGGTGTTCTAAATTCATGACTTGCCCGTGCGATAAAGCGCTCTTTATAAGTGCTTATCTGCTCTGCTCGCAACTTTTGTTGTTGGTATTTATTAATCGCAGCGGTAATTTGCAGCTCCATAGGCTGAAATATAAATTTCAGCTCAATGAATAGCAACACTAAAGTTAATAGCCAAAAAGCCAGCTCTAAGTTGGACAGCACTCGGGTTTTGAACTTTGCTTGTTGTTCAAATAGCGAGACTGCACCATCAAGCTCCTTGAGCAAGCGTTCAACCTCAGCAACTGTAAATCGCTCTTCTGCTGTATTTGCACTAGGAGCATTTAACAGTAGCTGCACTTTAGCCAAATACGCTAGCGACGTTTGCGCAAGGTTAATTGGTGATGAAAAATAATAAGCAACTAACTGGTCGTCTAAATATAAATAATCGCCATTAGAATGCTGTTGCACTAAAAATTCATGCCCTGATCTAAACTCTGCGCTCGCTTTAGCTAATACATCACGGTGTAATTTAATATTGCTACCAATCTCAGTAACCAAGGCATTACTATGCCAAGCGATTTTTTGTGACAACATCCGCTGCTTACCCGCAACATTGATAATATGAGCATCATCTTTTTGCACAAAAAACATAAACTGAATAAGCAGAGCACTCGCGCTCGAGAGAATCGCTATCGCTAATAACGCCCAACGATAACGCGACCGAATATTAGCAATAATTTGAATCATAATAGGCCCTATTTTTTTTAATAAGTGTAGACCAAAGGGGATAAAGCGACACTTTAAGCAATGATATTAATGAAAAAAATAAACCCCGCTTAAATGCGGGGTTTATTAATTTTGCTTTTATAATTAACGATTTTCTAAACGATTATAATCAAACAAACCGTACTCCACACCACGGTATTGCTTGGCAACTTTGTGCAAAATATCACTGTATTGCCAAAATTGCGGATGTGTTCGGCGAATTGCAAACTGACTCTTTAATGCTCTGTAATCGGCTTCTATTTGCATCAATGGTAGTTGCTCGGCAAATGATGCAAGTTGTTGTGGATTATTCAAATACCAAATTGTTTCAGGGTAATCACCAATAAAACCAGGCACAATGGTGACTGTATCTTCTGCATAAGCGCGCTGCCCTTCTTCGTTCAATAAACTAGAAATATTATAATGAGCATTGTGATGGATCACGGTATACGCTTGATGCTCTGCAGCACCGTCTTTCACTAATATAAACGAGATTTGCGGCAGTAAATTAATTGCTTTTGCAGGCATATTATTTAATTGCTGTAACGGCTCTGGTACTTGTGTGTAATCGAAGCGCGGACTTAACACCGGTTTTAGCGTTTGTTTAATTAAGCCATATAACTCGTGTTGTTGATCCTGTGTTTTGTAGTCAATTCCTGTTGGCTGACTAAACTTATCACCACTTTCAAAGAAATTAGTTAAACTCGGTGGTGCTTTACGATACCAGTTTGCTTTTAACTCTTTACGCTGTGGCTTAGGTAACAATGCTAAAAAGTTTTGCTCGCCTTCTAGACGCAAAAAATCCATGTATAAACGAGTGATCAACTGATGGCCAACATTACCGTAGACATCAAACCCGGCAACTAATAAATAATGTATCCGCTCAAAAAGTGCGTAATCTAATACCCACATGGTTTTTGGCTCTTGGCCAATAAAACCTTTAACCACAGTCGCACTATCAAAATGGCGGAAAATAGTCAGAGCAGCATTATCATTTACCTCGTCACCACGCCATAATAGGTCGGTGGTTAGGTTTTCACCATTTTTGAACATACTATTTGCCAACGTAACCTTGCCTTTAAGATAAGTATTCTGACGTTTGGCGTATTTGACCCAGCTAGATATAGCTAAAGTATTGCTTTCTTCAGCCGCTGGCAATGCCAAGGCATCTTCATGTTGTAGCAGCATTTCACCCACTTCTGGCGTTGCAACTTTAGCAGGATCAGCAAATGCCACCCAAAAATGATCATTAATAACATTTAACGCTATTTGACCACGACAAACAGGCCCTTTAATAAAGCCCATAATAATTAATTCAGCTTCATCTAGCATGAATTGATATTTAGATTTAACCGGCATGTCGGCAAACACTTTAAATGGGTTGGATGCTATTTCTGGCAAGTAACTTGGCATGCTTTCAACGTGATAATCAGGCGCAATAAACTGGCTGTACAAGCGCGCTAACTTACTGTCATTCAGTGCCAGTGGTAAATGCGTTTTTGCCAAAATAGTCGAACGGTCATGCATTAAGCGATAATACACACGTTCCACTTTAGGATCATCGTAAGGGCGGCGGGTATTTATTAACTCAATGTCCTGCCCTGGTGGCGTACTCGAACGCACCAATTTAAAAAAGCTTTTTTCATCATCTTGAGCAAAATAAATATGCGCTAAATACCAATGTTCAAACACATAACGTGCTGTTAATTGATACTTTAAATCGTCTTGGTTTAAAAAGCTCTCCCAGCGTTGTGCTTGAGCTAAAGCAGCTTTGCTTGGCGGTTTAATATGCGCCATTTTACCGCCCTCTTTAAGCCACTTTTCAAGGTGCTTAAATTCAGTACGCGAAATACCAGGTAACCCATATGGCATCCCGGAATGAGGTTGACTGTTGGCAAGGCTGTCAAATTCTCCTATAGTGGCGCAGCTTTGCGAGCGATCCAGAGAAAAATCAAACTCATCACCTAGAATCTCATCATTTGGTAGCGGTGAGCTCATTTTTAAAACTAAACTGTTGTACAACACGCTACCAGCAAGATTTGCTTGCTCTGTTTGCGCTCGTTCATTCAATACAGGGGTAAAGTCTTTATCACGCCACTGGCTAGTATTCGTTGCATCAAAAAGTAAGCGGCTGGGAGTCGATGCTAATAAACGAGTACCATTGTAAACACGTTCCTTACTTAGGCCGCGGTCAATTCCTTCTGGAGATGAAAGTTTCAGTTGGCATGGTGCATCATAGCAGCCATGACAAACCACACAGCGACTCTCGATCACCGGTTGTACATGTTGTAAAAACTCAGCACCGCTACCTGAGTTATGTTCAACCATACGCTGCTGTGTTTGCTCTGGCCCGAATAGCTCATTGTAATGAGCGGCACCTAAATAAGCGCAGCCACTGAGCGCAATAATTAGTGCACTCAGCAAAAAAGACTTTCTCATCGAATTACTCGTCCTCATCGCCCAAGTCAAACGTCGGCATCATATCCATTTGTGGGGACACAAATGTTTGCTCTGATTGGGTCTCGAGTACTGCGCTCAATAATGGTCCACGCGTTAAAGTTAGCTGTGCTTGATGTGCATCGCTTGCTAAGTCTGCAAACGCCGGGTTATGGGCTTCTACAATATAATCTGAAATAGTAATAGCAATGCTGCTATCCGGTGCTGGATTTTGACAAAGCTGGGTCAGTAAATCGTCATCTAAAAGTACGCTTATTGAGAGATCTGGAGTCGATAAATCTCGCTCATTTAAGGTCTCATCAAAAAGAAATAACGGAAGGGTTAAACTACTATCTTGCTCTAATTCCATGTGCTGCTCTCAAATACTTAAATCGTTAATATGACAGCATTATAGCAAAAATTAATTAAATTTAGCTAAACTGACTGCTGATTTACAGCCTGTTTAGCTATTAAAGATAACCTACATTAAATATTATTTACCAAGGCAGGGTTTCACCATTTGAATGCCAAAAACCACCGCTATTACTGAGATTTAGTTCATCAATACGCTGTGTTAAGCGCTGTGCAGATTCCTCTGCTGAGATATCGCCTGCAAAATTAACCATTTGCGTTTGCACAAAACCCGGATGAAATAAACCAACAGCAATTTTTTTACTTTTTAATTCATGAGCTAAGCTCACTGATGCGGCATTAAGTGCAGCCTTTGACATACGATAACCAATATAACCACCAGAACCATTATCGGCAATAGAACCCATACGGCTGGTGATCATAGCGACTTTAGCATCAACACCTAAACTGTGGATCAAAGCATGAGTCACTCGGATCGGTGCTACCGCATTGACTGCAATTTGTTGATTGATGGTATCAAAATCCATCTCTGCCATACTTTCATTATGGAAAATACCGGCATTGTTGATCAACACATCAATCTTATGACCGTGCAATTGGCTCTCAAGCGTTTCGATATCTGCTGCATTGGCAACATCAATATTACTGATCACATTCACATCTAACGCTTTAAGTTCGGCACTAGGGCTTCGTACCACTGCTGTTACCTGATATCCCTTTGCTAAATACTGCTGACATAAATTAAGACCGATGCCACGATTTGCACCTGTAATTACCACGTGCTTTGCCATACTTTTACTCCCATTCTATATACACTCTATAACTGAGAGTTTGGGGCAAACAAAAATAAAAAAAGCACCTGAGTGCTTTTTTAGTCAATTAAATTAAGCATAACTAGCTGCATTTCAGATCATTTATGAAGGGGAACATAATTGAAAACACCGCCCTTGCTGAGCGGTGATCACACTAAAGCTGCCCACTTCGGGAATATCGGTTGGTAGTACACAAACCTTTCCATCTGGCTATTAATCTTGAAACTGGAACTTGGCCGTTTAACACTCGGCTCTTTTTAGTGGCTGTGTCCACCACCAAGCGCTTTACCATTAGCATCATAAAAGCCCGACGCACCATGCTCGATAAATCCTAAGTTAATCATTTTGGCTAAAAATGGGTCGCCTTCGTTATCACCGATATCCGCATAGTCAGTCGTTTGATAAGCATCCCATAGGGCAAATTGCTGCTTTATCGGAGCTTTTTTAAAGTCCACAGTGCCCAACGTTAATGTTTGAGTAAGTTGCGGTTTACTAATACTCATTGCGCTTACCAGCTTTTGATTTACCAACCATGCAAGCTCAATCGTAGTATCACCTTGCACTAATTGATAATGCTGTATTTTCTTGCAGCCATCACCTTGCTCATCGGTTAAAGTCATCTTGGCAATAAAATCATCACTAACTAATTGGTATTTAGTACTCCAATCATGCTGACCTTGCACCTCTGAAGGTTGATATTCAATACCACGCTGCGGTGTTTGAAAGTAACGAATTGGCCGAATTTGCTGATTACTCAACTGTTGCCACACTTCAACTAATTCAAGGCCTTGCTCTGCAACCTGATGGGGTGTTCGCCATAATGTAAACTGTTGAGATTCAGCCACAGCTTTGCCCGCAACTTGCTTACTAACCTGATAGCTTGCTTGCACATATTGACTGTCCAACGCGCACTGCGTGGCACTGGCCAATGGACTTATTAACGCTAAAGATAGGATAATTTTTTTCACTGGATTCTCTTTTCGATTTAATACCGTGGGTCACTGTAATGTGTTTATTTTGCAGATTAATGACAAAGAGCAACTCAGTTTTGAGTTGCTCTTTAGTAAAGCGTATTACATGACAATTACTTAATTTGTAACTTTAGCATCCGCTTGTTTTACTAAGTCAGCTGCATAATCCATCACGTGAAAAATAAAGCTCTGCTCGTTAGTACCTGTTACCAAATGCGCACCAGGGCCAATTGCATAAACACCAACATCTTCACCAGCATGAGTTTCAGATGACAGCGGCACAAGTGCTTCTTGGTGGAAACCTGGACTTTGTGTATCCACATCGGTTAAATCAACACGACCGGTTACTGGGGCAAAGTCGTAACCTACATCAGCATCCGTTTCCTGACCTAAATCTCTAAAGCCGCCACCATTAGCATAACCTACGGTGGTGTATGGCATGTTATCGGCAGCAAGTGTTGGCTCGGTTTCACCAACGGCAACCACTTTACCTAAAATTGGATTACCGCGTTTTGGGTAGCCTGCGATAGTAAATACATGGCTGTGATCGGCAGTAACAATAATCAGCGTATCTTCAATGCTAGTTTTATCAAGCGCCACTTGCACCGCTTTTGATAACTCAATGGTATCGCTTAAAGCGTTATAGGCATTGCCCGCATGGTGAGCATGGTCAATTCGTCCAGCTTCAACCGTTAAGAAAAAGCCTTTCTCGTTGTTATCCAATACATCCAGTGCTTTTGCTGTCATCTCTGATAACGATGGTTCACCCGCAATATCATTGCCACGGTCAGCTTCGTATTGCATGTGAGATTCATTAAACAAGCCAAAAATTTGTTTAGTGTTAGTCACATCAATCGCATTAAAACCTGCTTGATCCATTACGTATTGACCATTTGGATACTGAGCTTGCCATTCAGCAGTTAAATCACGGCCATCAGTACGATCGCCTTCTACCGAGCTTACTGCATCAGCTGAATTATATGCTGCGTCTTTTGGTAAGAAATGACGACGACCGCCACCCATTACCACTTCAAGACCATCAACATCGATCCCAGCAAAACGCGCTTCTAAGTTCTTTTCAAAGTTAACCAGTTGCGATGCAATATCTTCACAATTAGCCGCTTCCGACTCAGGCATATCTGAAACATCTTCCCAATTGCGGTTTGCCGCTTTTGCATACGTTGCAGCTGGTGTGGCATGGGTAATACGTGCAGTTGAAATAAGTCCCGTTGATTTACCTGCAATTTCCGCAAGCTCTAATGACGTTACTAATTCATGGCCTTTACCTGACAAACAATTACCATTAACCACTGCTTCATCAATACCAATAACACCGACATCAGTTTTTACGCCTGATGCCATTGCTGTCATCGTACCTGCAGAATCAGGTGTTTGTGCATCAACATTATAAGTTTTAGCAAACCCTGAAAACGGTAGTGTTTCAAAGCTTAACTGATGTTCTTCACCCATTTTTCCCTGTAACTGACCCGCTAAAATACGCGCAGCTGTTACTGTTGAAATCCCCATACCATCGCCAACAAACAAAATGACGTTTTTCGCTTTGCCAGACTCTTTAACAATATTAGCAATATTATCTTGGCTACTAGCTAACTTAGTGTGTGCTTCTTTATACCAAGTATTGGTAGTAAGCGGCGCTAACTGTTGTGGATTCAATGAAGTTTCAGCATCGTTACACACTACAGTGGTTGTAGTTACTTCATCTGCATCAAGCTCACCATTTTGATTGCTGTCGTCACCTGTTAGGGTTTCAATGCCACCATTGATACATTGCTCAGAGCCAACTGCAAGCGTATTTTTAACCGTCAGTGACTCAATTTTATCGTCATCATCAGAGCAACCCGCTAACGCAACAACCACAGCAAGAGATATTAAGTTAAGTTTTTTCATTGTAATCACCATTATTCTTCTATTAGTTCGAGCGCTTGACTGATAATGTGGAAAATAACATTTTGCTCCACAACGCCTTGTGCCAACTGTGCCCCAGGACCCTTAGCATGCAATGAAATATCTTCACCTGCATGAGTTTCCGAGCTAAGTGGGACTGCTGCTTCTTGATGAAAGCCCGGTGTTAAGGTATCAACACCGCTTAACTCAACACGTCCAGCAACGGCTGCGGCTAAATATGAAGCGTCTGCATCTGTTTCATCACCTAAATCTCTAAAGCCCAAGCCATTTGCGTAACCGACTGTGGTATAAGGCATACCGTCAGCTGCAAGGGTTGGAGTATCGCGACCTACTGCTACAACTTGACCCAAAATTGGGTTACCGCGTTTTGGATAGCCAGCAATGGTAAATACATGGCTGTGATCCGCAGTGACTAAAATAAGTGTTTCATTCGGATCGGTATTTTCTACTGCTGCTTTTACCGCATTGGCAAATTCAATTGTGTCATTTAATGCGTTGTAAGCATTACCGGCATGGTGGGCGTGATCGATACGACCCGATTCAACCGTTAGGAAAAACCCTTTTTCATTATTCTTTAAGATATCAATCGCTTTAGTCGTCATTTGCGTTAATGAAGGCTCACCGGCAATATCATTACTGCGATCCGCTTCATATTGCATATGCGATTCATTAAATAATCCAAATACACGTTTGGTATCGCCATTTATTGCGTCAAAGCCGGCCTGATCAGTAATGTATTTACCATCGCTATACATTTGCTGCCATTGCGCTGTTAAATCACGTTCATCAGTACGATCACCTTCGACTGCACTCATAGCATCATTAGAGTTAAATGCGGCATCTTTTGGTAAGAAATGACGACGACCGCCACCCATCACCACTTCTAGACCATCAACATCAACACCCGCAAAGCGCGCTTCAAGATTTTTTTCGAAATTAACTAATTGCGACGCAATATCTTCACAACCTGCAGTGACTGCATCTGCAGGCATGTCGGAAATGTCTTCCCAATTACGATCAGCTGATTTTGCATACGTTGCAGCTGGCGTTGCGTGGGTGATCCGTGCAGTAGAAATAATACCTGTGGCTAGGCCTTTAATTTCTGCAAGCTCTGTAGCTGTAATTAATTCATTACCTGCTACAGTTGCACATTTGCCACGTTCAATGTCTTCGTTAACACCAATAACACCAACATCCGTTTTAACGCCTGAGATAATAGCCGTCATGGTGCCTGCTGAATCCGGTGTTTGCGCATCGACGTTATAGGTTTTTATTTGTGCCGAATACGGAAATTCTTCAAAGCTCAAAAAGCCCTCTTCTCCTAAAGCGCCTTGTTTTTGGCCTGCAAGGATACGTGCTGCGGTGAGGGTTGATATACCCATGCCATCACCAACAAATAGAATTACGTTCTTTGCTTTAGTGGCTGGTGTTGCATTAGCCATCGTTTCTTTAGAGGTTAATTTAGCCTGTGCAGCGCTATACCAATCACTTTTCATTTGGTTATCAGGTAACACACCTGCATTAGCACCCGCTGACAACGCCAGTGTTAAACCAATTGCAGTCGCAATTTTATTAATTTTCATTTTTAAGTTCCATTGATACGATTTGGTCAAGAATGTCTGTAGTAATGAGAGCATCATATTAGGTAGGTTTTGTTACTTAAAAAGTGACTTTATGTTACATAAAAATTAAAAGTTACATTATTTTTGTTTGTTATATCATAACGTTACAATGGTTCAGCGGTAAGCGGTAAGCGGTAAGCGGTAAGCGGTAAGCGG